>JAUXRT010000375.1 GCA_030681635.1 Reyranella sp. | reverse complement strand
GGACGATAGTCGGCGCCGAACAGGGCGACGTAGGCCTGCGGGTATTCGTAGCCCAGCGCTTCGTCGGGATAGAAGCGCAGCACCTGGTGGGCGCGGATCGCCCAGGTCACTTCCTCGTCGACGAAGGGCTCGACGAGCTGGGCGCCCGAGTAGCCGAGGTCGCCGCGGATGAAACCGACGCCGGCAATATCGTGCAGCAGGCAGGCCAGCACCATCTTCTCGGGCAGCCCGTTCTTGACCGCGTGCCGCGCGCTCTGCAGCAGGTGCGCCGAGGGGCCGAAGCGATACTTGAAGAAAGCGATCAGCGTCGGCTTCTCCGGCATCGCCGGCAGGCGCGGATCGTCGCCCATCAGCACGCGCGCGTTGGGATTGGCTTTTAGCTGCGGCACGACACTGCCCGGCGAGCTCATGTCGCCCTCGGCCCAAGTGTGAAGGCGCGACTTCACGACGATGTAGTCGAGCTCGCGCGCCATCTTCTCTTCGAGAGCGTCGGCACGCTGAGACAGGGTCATGGTGGCGGTCATGGCAATCTCCTCTTGGAGGGCTGCCACGAGCCTAGCACAATTTTTCGACCACCCTGCCCAGCCGTTCCAAGGTGCGAACCGCCGTCTTCTGGTCGAGGCCCGGCCACTGCACGCGAAGCAGGATATGGTCGGTGCCGGTGCGCTCGCCGTAACGGCCGATCTGGTCGACCACCTGGCTCTCAGAGCCGATGATGAAACGGTTCTGGGCAAACTTGTCGAAATCGGCGCGGATGCCGTCCTTGGGCACGAAGCCCGACTCGCCACTCCAGGCGGCATAGGCCTCGTACTTGAAGCCCAGCGGTTCGCGCACTTCTTCCATTGAGCCGACATGGCATTCGCGGATGATGGGGAACTCGGTGGCCGGCGTGAGTCCCGCCGCCGTGCGCGTCTCACGGAACAGCGCGCCCAGGCGGCCGACATTCTCCTCGGTCACCATCGGCGACGGCATCCAGGCGTCGGCGAGTCTGGCCGCGCGCTTGACCGCGGCCTCGATGTCGCCCGCCATCCAGATCGGCGGCCCGCCAGGCTGCTGGGGCCTGACGCTCGCCTGCACCTTGCTGAGCGTATGGAAGCGGCCGCGGTGCTCGACGACCTCGTCGCGCCACAGCTTCCTGATCACCTCGACGCCTTCTATGAAGCGCGGCACGCGTTCCTTGAAGGGAATACCGATGGAATCGAACTCCTCCTGGCGGTAGCCGAGGCCGAGACCGATGATGGCATTGCCGCCCGTCAGCCAGTCGAGCGTCGCGGTCTCCTCGGCAACGACCACGGGATTGAGCAGCGGCAGGAGCAGAAGCCCCGGCCCCAGCCGCATGCCCTCGGCCTCCGACGCAAGCCGCGCCAGCAGCGGCATGGCCTGGAACATCTGCAGCGGGCTCGAGACGAAATGCTGGCCAACCATGAGCGAGGCGAGCCCGCTCGCCTTGGCCGTACGCACCTGCTCGATCAGGTTTTTTAGCTCCGGCCCGAGATCGGCGCCCTGGCGCCATTGGGTCGCCATGTAGAGGCCGAGTTTCACCTTCAGTGCGCCAGCAGAAGAGGGACAGGACAGGAAGCGATCACCTTCGCGGTGGCGCCGCCCAATCCGAGGAAATTCGTCAGACCGCCGTGGCCGTAAGCGCCCATCACCAGGAGATCGGCGCCCTTGTCCCTGGTGTACTCCAGCAGGGCGCGACCGCGGGCCCGGCCGGTGATGTCGCCATGATCCATCGTCTCCACGCTGGCATTGACGCCGTGGCGACTGAGCGTGCGCAGCAGGAAAGGCATGCCGAGTTCGTCGGGCGATGCATCGGCAACCAGGACCGTGACCTTGGCCGCCTGGGCGAGGAACGGCAGGGCAAAGCCTGCCGCCCGCGCCGCCTGCGCGCTGCCGTTCCAGGCGACCACGACGGAGGAGATCCTGCCCTCGCCCATGTTGGGCGGCGCGACGACGACCGGCCCCGCACTGTCATAGATCGCGGCCTTCACCGTCTCCGGCGCAATGTTCTCGGCATCGAGGCTCGGCCTGCCGACCAGCACGAGATCGGCGAAGCGCCCCATGCGGACGAGCTGGTCGCGCGTGACGGCATGGCCGCCGGTAAAGGTTGCGCCCGCCAGCGGCGCCAGCAGTTCCTTGTAGGCACGCTCGGACTCGCGCGCGCGCGAATTGAGGCGATCGTCGGCCACGCGCTTCATGAACGGCATGGCTTGGCCTGCGATATCGGCATCGCCGGGATGGGTCTCCGAGTAATGAACCGCATCGACGGTGCCGCCGAACATCGATGCGATCCTGTGGGCGAGCCGGAAGGAAATCGCTGCTTCCGGCCCACCCTCCGAGATCGCGAGTAGCGACTTGTACATCAGACCTTCTCGACCTCGCCGCCGGCATCGACCCAGCCCTTGAAGCCGCCGAGGTTGCGCACGTTGGTGTAGCCCATGTCCTTCAACGTCTTGCCGACCAGGGCCGAGCGGCCGCCGGAGGCGCAATAGGCCACGACCGTCTTGGACTTGTCGAAGGCCTTGTCATGCATGGGCGAGGCGGAATCGGCACGGAACTCGACGAGGCCACGCGGAACGGCGACAGCGCCAGGCACCTTGCCCGAGGTCGTGACCTCGGCCGGCTCGCGCACGTCGAGGAACAGCACATCGGCCCGGCCGACCAGGCCCTTGGCCTCGTCGGGGCTGATGCGCGGCACGGCGGCATCGGCTTCAGCCAGCATCGATTGAACGGTTTTCATGGGGCTTCCTCCTGATTGAACATCAACTCAAAAATCCGCCATCGACGACGAGCGGGCTGCCGATCATAGCCGAAGCCGCGTCCGAGCAAAGGAAGAGTACCGCGTTGGCGACTTCGTCAGGCAAGGCGAGGCGACCGCGCGGCGTGAGGCGGGTGATGGCGGTGGCGAATTTCGGGTCGGCCTTCATCCATTCGGCGATAGGCGGCGTCTCGACCCAACCCGGCGTAACCGCCGTGATGCGCACACCGCTCGCGGCATATTGGCGGGCGGCGCTGTTGGTAAGACCCAAGACGCCGTGCTTGGCCGCGGCATAGGCCCCGCCACCCGGGATCGAATGACCGCGAAGCCCATAGATCGACGACATGTTGACGACGACGCCGCGTTTGGCGGCCAGCATGGGCGGCAATTGATGACGCATGCAGAGGAAGACTGACGTCAGATAGCCATCGATGGTCCGGCGCCAGCTTTCCTCGCTCATCTCGGCGATCGGTGCGAGGTCTTCGCCACCGATGCTGCCACCATTGTTGAAGGCGTAGTCGAGACTTCCGTAGCGCTCGATGATCGTCTGGACCAGGCGCGCCACCGACTTGCCGTCGGAAGTGTCACTGGCGATCCACGACACAGAAGAGCCCTCTTCAAACGTCTTGAGCGCCGCCTGCGCGCGCTTCTCGTTGCGGCTGGTGAGCACGACAGTAGCACCCTCGCGGGCAAAGCCCTGGGCCGCCGCGAGCCCGATGCCGCTGGTGCCGCCGGTCACGAGGGCGACCCGGCCCTTCATTTCCGGGTAGCGGCGAACTTGCTGGCCGGCGGGCGTCATCGATCAACGCCCGGCGCGGCGGGCGGCGCGATACCGGAAGACGATGAAGGCTGCCGTGCCCGCTGCTATGGCGTAATTCAGATAGATGTAATAGGGCGTGAACCTGCCCATGCTGTAGAAGCGGCGGTCCAGTTCCACCAGCAACAACGCCCCCAGACTGGCGGCGAAGAGCACCAGCACCCACCGCGGGACGGACTTGTCGATCGTCTGGCAGGTGCGCCGGACGTCCGCCAGCAGGCGCGCTGTATCGAGCTTCATTGTTCCTCCCCGGACATCCAGGCCGGGAGTTTATCTCCCTGTCGACCGGATCGGCCAGAGATCTTCGCCAAGCGTCCCGCGCGGTTGTTTCGGCAGCGACGATGCTCCAGTCTCGACCGGCTGAAGCGTGATCGGGGGAAGCGATGAAGGTCGAAGCGTACGAAATCTTCCAGTGCGACGCCGGCTGGCGGACCTTCTCCTTCCTGAAACTGGTCACCGATGACGGGATCGCCGGTTGGTCGGAATACAACGAGAGTTTCGGCAGCCCCGGCCTGTCGGCAGTGATCGAGGCGCTGATGCCGAACGTGATCGGCATGGATCCGATGGCGCTCGAACTGATCAATGCCGTTCTCGCCACCAAGTCGACCCAGTCACGGGGCGGCGTCGTGCGCCAGGCGATTGCGGCCATCGAGAATGCACTGCTCGACATCAAGGGCAAGGCCCTGGGCGTTCCCGTCTATCAGCTGTTCGGCGGCAAGCTGCGCGACCGCATCCCGGTCTACTGGTCGCACTGCGGTTCCTACCGGATGCGCAATGCCGAGCTGGTCGGCACGCCGCCGGTCCGGACCTACGACGACATGACCGCGGTCGGCCGTGAAGTGAAGGCCCGCGGATTCTCGGCGCTGAAAACCAACATCGCCATCGAGACGGACGGCCAGATCAGCGCCTATCGGCCGGGCTTCGTCGTGGGCCGGGGTTTTCCCGAGCGCAACTGGGACGCCTTCATCGCCCGCAGCGCGGCCAAGACCGTAGAAGCCTTCCGCAAGGGCTGCGGACCCGATGTCGGCATCATGCTCGATCTCAACTTCCACTTCCGCACCGAAGGTTTTAGGCGGATCGCCGAAGCCGTCGCACCGACCGGGCTCACCTGGCTGGAGTTGGACGCGCACGATCCGAAGTCGATCGCCCTCATCCGCCGCGACGCACCCTGCCCGATCGCCTCGGGCGAGACGCTGCTGGAGCGCCGCGACTTCCGCCCCTACTTCGAAGCCTATGCTTTCGACACGGCCATCGTCGATGTCATCTGGAACGGCTTCTACGAGTCGCTGAAGATCGCGGCCATGGCCGAGGTCTACGAGGTCAACGTCGCGCCACACAATTTCTACGGCCATCTCGCCAGCGCCATCAGCGCGCACTTCTGTGCCGCGGTGCCCAACTTCCGCATCATGGAGATCGACATCGACAGCGTGACGTGGCGCGACGATTTCGTGAAGACCCCGCCCGTCATCGAGAACGGTGACTACATCCTGCCGACCGGTCCGGGCTGGGGTGTCGAGGTCAACGAAGCCGGACTGCGAGCACATCCCGCGAAGCAGCGCGGATAAGGATCAGCGCTGGAGGTTGCAGCCCTTCTTGCGGGCGCCTTCGGCAATAGCCACGCGGATGTCACGCAATTCGGCCAGGTTCTCCTGCGCGTCCGAGTTGTCGTCCCAGGTGAAGAAACCGAAACCCAGGACGGCGAAGGCTGCAATGCCAGCGACGTTGGCGGCCGCCGTGCCGGCGTTGGATTGCCGGATCTGGGCCTCTGCTTCCTTCTCGGCGGCGGAATAGTTCCGGTACTCCCGAACGATTTCCTCGCAGCTTGCGGCATCGATGAGCTTCTGGTCCTCCGGATCGATGCGCGACCAGGCGTCGTGCCCGAACAGGATCAACGGCGCTGCAAGCGCCAGGCAGGTGAATGATCTTGGGCTGCGTTTCATGGAAACCCCGCTGCAAGGCCAAGCCCGGACTGTATCGGCTCAGAGCCGATTTACATACCCCGAAGAGGGCCTCGTGCTTCTGGTGGGTAGCCGGTGTGGGCAGCTCAGCCTCGTTTTGCTGCCATAGATGCGCCACAGAAACCGGGCGTTCTGCAGTTTGTGTGCACCCTCGGTGCCGACAATTGAACGGAGCGATCGGCCATGGCGAGATACTCCGCTGAAGAGAAGCAGGAAGTGCTTACGGCATTTGCGGCGATCCTCGATCAGCTCGAGGCCTTGCAGCGCCAACCCGACAGCTGGGAAGAGAGCTGCCTGGTCCACGCGTTGAGCTATATGGAGGCCGGGATCTACGATCGTGCCAGGACGGCGCTGGGCGATTGCGTCACGCCAGTGGCCGAACGCTCGACCTGGCGCGTCGCTCAGCTCGAGCGGAATCCGCCTCGTTATCAGATCACGCGGCTCCGGCAGCGACTCGAAAACATGAGGGCCGAAGCGCGGCAAAGATGATGCCGCTCACCAAACGCCGAAGAAAACCCCGGCTTTCTTGTGTGTGGCGGTGCGCTGGGAAACATAGGAATCGTCGACCGTGACCCGGGTCTTGCGCGCCTTCAGCCAGGCGCCGAGGCGCCCCTCCATCTCGCGATGGATATGGGCATAAGCCTCTTGGGCCCCGAGGTCGCGCCGCTCCTGCGGATCGTTGGCGAGATCGAACAGCATCGGCCTGAAATCCTGCCACCACACGTATTTCCAGCGGTCGGTCCGGACCATGATGGCACGGCAGTCACGCGGCCCGCGCTTCAGGATCAGCCGCGCCTGGCGGAAGGAATAGTCGAGTTCGGAGAAAACCGCATCGCGCCAGGTGTCGAGGTGGATCCGGCGCGTGAGCGGGACCAGCGACCGGCCCTCGACGAGATGGTCATGCGGCGGCAGGCCCAGCGCCTCGAGGATGGTCGGCACGACGTCGACCGCCTCGACGAACCTTTCATCGACGGTGCCGCGCGTGAGATCGGCCTCGGGGTCGGGATCGACGACAATGAAGGGCACGCGTAGCGCCTCTTCATAAAACATCTCCTTCTCGCCCAGCCAATGGTCGCCCTGGAAGTCGCCGTGGTCGGAGGTGAAGAAGATCAGCGTGTCGTCGAGGCGACCGCTCTTGCCCATGTGGGCGAACAGGCGGCCGAGCCAATCGTCGATCTGCTTGATCAGGCCCATATAGGCCGGGCGCACGATGCCGGGTGCCTCGGGGCGCGAGAAGGAGATCGATTCCTCGTGTTCGCGGTAAGCAGCAAGCACGGGATGCTCGTCCACCCGCTCCTGCTCGTCGCGGTTCAACGGCAGCGTGTCGGCAGCGACATACATATTGTGATAGGGCGCGGGCGCCATATAGGGCCAGTGCGGCTTCACGTAGGAGAGGTGCAGGCACCAGGGCTTTTCACCCTGCTCGTCCATGAAGCGCATGGCCTCGCGGGTCATGTAGGCGGTCTCGGAATGCTCCTCCTTCACGCGCGCCGGGAGATGGACATTGCGCATGTGCCAGCCGCTGAGCGCCTCACCGTTCGGACCGTCGGCGGCGATGACATAGTCGGTCCAGGGATCGTCGGAATTGTAGCCGCTCCTGCGGAGATAGTCGGGGTAGCCGCTCTCCTTGCCGGGCGGATGGTGGCCGTCGTAGCGGTCGATCTCCTCGAAGCGGCCGGCGCGCAGCAGCGCATCGAGCGCCGAGCCGCCTTCTATGCCGTAGCGTTCGAGGCCTTCGAGGTCGGGCATGACATGGGTCTTGCCGGCCAGCGCGACTTTTATGCCGGCGGGCGTCAGGTAATCGCCGATGGTTTTTTCGCGCAGGGAGAGCGGCACGCGGTTCCAGGTGGCGCCATGGGAGAACATGTAGCGGCCGGTGTAGTAGCTCATGCGGCTGGGGCCGCAGACGCCCGACTGCACATAGGCGCGCGGGAAGCGCACACCGCGGGCGGCCAGCGCGTCGATGGCAGGCGTTTTCAGATGCGGATGGCCAGCGCACGACAGGTGATCGGCGCGCAGCTGGTCGCACATGATGAAGAGAATGTTTTTGACCTTGCCCATGCGGACTTTCCTCCCCGGCCGTCTTGGGCTTATCTAAAGCCCATGATCGACACTCCGTCCATCCGCGACATCCTCGATTTCTGGTTCCTGCCACTTTCCGACCCCGATCACGGCAAGCCGCGGGAGATCTGGTGGCGGAGCACGCCGGCATTCGACGCCGAAACGGTGGGTCGGTTCGGCGCCGCGATCGAGCGCGCAGTGTCAGGTGGGCTCGACGCCTGGAAAGCCTCGCCCGAGGGCGCCCTGGCGCTGATCCTTCTTTGCGACCAGTTTCCGCGCAACTGCTTCCGCCGCACAGTCCGCGCCTTCAGCGGTGACGCCAAAGCTCTCGAGACGGCGCGGTTCTCGCTTGCCCACTTCTATCCCGTTGCCTTTGGGCTGAACCAGCGACTCTTCTTCTACATGCCATTCGGCCACAGCGAGGTGCTGGCCGACCAGCTCCTGGCCTGCGCGCTGTTCGACACGATCGGCGGCGAGGAGAACCTGCAATCGGCTGCGGAGCACCGAGACGTCGTCGCCCGCTTCGGCCGCTTCCCGCATCGCAACGAAGTGCTGGGGCGGGCAAGTACGGCGGAAGAGCTCGACTATCTCCAGGACGCTAAGCGATACGGGCAGTGAGCTGGGGGCTACGCCCCCAGCAGCTCGCGATAGAGTTCGGCCGTCGCCGCATCGAAGCAGCAGAAGATGATGCGCTCGGGCATGGCGATCATGCGGGCTTCGCGCACGGCGATCTCGGCGGCGGGTTCTTTGGGATAGCCATAGACGCCGGTCGAGATGGCCGGAAAGGCGATGCTGTGCAGGCCGTGCGCCACCGCAAGCGCCAGACTGTTGCGGTAGCAGCGCGCGAGCAGCTCGGGTTCGCCAGAAGTGCCGCCACGCCACACCGGCCCGACGGTGTGAATCACGTGGCGAGCCTTGAGCCGATAGCCGCTGGTGATTCTGGCCTCGCCGGTGGGACAGCCGCCCAGGGCCCGGCATTCGGCAAGCAGCTCGGGGCCCGCGGCGCGATGGATCGCGCCATCCACGCCACCGCCACCCAAAAGGCTTTCGTTGGCAGCGTTCACGACAGCGTCGACATCGAGGCGGGTAATGTCGCCTTCGACGATCTCGATGCCGCTCATTGTTACCAGTAGCGAACCGGGCCGGTGTCGAGGTGGACGAAACCGGAGCGCGGATAGAAGCCGACGCCGCCCATGTTGAGCGAGCGCGCGGCCTGGCGGATCTTGAACACCGCAACGCCGGGAAAGCGGATGTCCATGGCGTTGCCGTTCATGTGCTGGCTGTCGCGCGCGACGCCACGGCTGACGCTGGCCAGCCAGGCGTTGGTCGAGGGCGAACGGAAGGCCGACAGCACCTCGATCGAGCCGCCGTAACCCACGATCTGCATCGTGTGCCACAGCACGTCGAACAGCAGCGGATCCATCTCGGTCTTCAGATTGTCGCGGCTGTCGCGGAGGAAGTGGTTCAGCTTGTCGAGCGCGTCGCGGTGATAGGCGCCGTTCGACCAATAGGTGACGGTGAGCGACTCCTGGGTGTTGAAGCTGACCAGACTGAGAGTGCGCGGGCTCACCGTGTCGAGCGGCGGCGGCGGGCCGGGCGGCTGGGCCGGCGCGAACCCGCCATAACGGGCGGCACGCAAGGTCTCCGGGGTTGCCCGTTTCGTGGTGCTGTGCTGGGTGGTCGATACCGCAGCGGCCTTCTGGGTCGTCACTTTCTTGGCGGGCGCCACCGTCTTTGCACCAGCCGGCGGCTTCTTCTTCGTCTCAGGATCGGCCGAGGTGCCGCGCAGGACCTCTGGCGTGACCGATCCCGCGGGATTGGTCTGGGCGGCGCTGGTGCCGGCAAACGCCAGCATGGCCGCCAGGCTCAATACATAAAACCGCATCCCCGCCCCGGGTTGTTGCATTTTTATCACAGACGCTCTTATCAGAGACCTACCCGCGACTCAAAGTGAAATTCCCGGGCCTTGGCGACCGCCAAGCCCACCACTTCACCCACCATGCAGAGGGTCGGTCCCTGCAAACGCGCCCGCAGCGCCTGACGCTCAATGGTGGCGAGCGTGCCGACGACTCGGCGTTCGCCATCGGTCGTGCCGTTCTCGATCAAGGCGACCGGCGTCGAGGAGGGCAGGCCGTGAGCCACGAGCTGGCTCGCGATCGCGGGCAATGAACTCGCGCCCATATAGATGACGACCGTCTGGCGCGGGCGCGCCAGCATCGGCCAATCGAGATCGACACTGCCGTCCTTGAGGTGGCCGGTCACGAAGACGCAGGCCTGGGCGTGATCGCGATGTGTCAGCGGAATGCCGGCGCTGGCCGCGCAGCCCAGTGCCGCGGTGATGCCGGGCACGACCTCGACGGCGATGCCGGCGCTGGCCAGCGCCTCCATCTCCTCGCCGCCGCGGCCAAACACGAATGGATCGCCCCCCTTCAGGCGCACGACGCTCTTGCCAGCGCGCGCCAGCGCCACCAGCCGATGATTGATCTCATCCTGGGACAGGCAGTGGTTCGCAGGGCGTTTGCCGACGTAGATCCGCTCGGCGTCGCGCCGCGCCATGGCCAGCACCTCTGCCGAGACCAGACGGTCGTAGACCACCACGTCAGCGCGCTGCAGCAGACGGTGGGCCCTCATCGTCAGCAGGTCGGGATCGCCGGGGCCGGCGCCCACGAGATGCACCATGCCGACCGTCGGCGCCTCGGCGCGCGCACTGTCCAGCAGTCTGATCAGCTCGCGCCGTGCGCCGATCTCGTCGCCGGCCAGCGCCAGCTCGCCGATGCGGCCCTCAAACACGCTGTCCCAGAAGCGGCGGCGCGCCGGCGCCTGGTCGAGCGTGCGGCGGACCTGGGCGCGGAAGACCTCGGCGAAGCGCGCCAGCCGGCCGAGGGCGGCGGGCATCGCCCGCTCGATCTCGGCCCGGATGCGCCGCGCCAGCGCGGGTGCCGCCCCGCCGGTCGAGATGGCGATGGTGATGGGCGCACGATCGACGATGGCGGGCATGATGAAACTGGAGAGCCTCGGCCGGTCGACGACGTTCACCGGCACGCAGCGTTGTTGGGCCGCCAGCGAGACGCGCGCCTGCAAGACCTCGTCGTCGCTCGCGACCACGACCAGCGACATGCCGGCGAGATCCGCCTCGTCGAAGGTGCGGCCCGTCCACGAGATGCGGCCCTCGTCGATCAGCTGGGCGATCTCGCCCACGACCGTACCGGCGATCAGGGTTACCTGGGCGCCGGCAGACAGCAACAGCTCGACCTTGCGCGCCGCCGCCTCGGTGCCACCGGCCACCAGGGCGCGACGGCCCTGCAGGGACATGAACAGGGGGAAGGTCTGCATCACGCGGCCTTTTCGAGGCGCGCGGCGCGCAGGAGCGCGCGCAGTTCAGGGCGGCAGGAACCGCAGTTGGTGCCGGCTTGCGTGACCGCGCCCAGGTCTGCGAGCGAAACGGCACCCTTGTCGATCGCCGCGATCACGGCGGCCGTCGACACGCCGACGCAGGCGCAGATCTCACCCCCGCGATCCGTGACATTGCCGCCATGCAGCAATATATTGCGCTCCTCGACGGAGAGACGGTCCACCGCCATGAACGGGGCGAAGCGATCCTGCGCCCGCTCGTCGTGCGAGGGACCGAGCACAAGGACGGCTTCAAGCCGGCCGTCGGCGATCACCGCGCCCACACCCTGCTCGCCCGCCAGCCACGGCCCGGGATTGGTGGCGCGCACCGCGGCCGACAGCGCCTGCTGTGCTGCGCCAAACGGCTGCTCACCCGCCAGGAGGTAGGTGTGATAGCCGGCGCCCCGCGCCCGCGCCCAATAGGTGATCTCCGGCAACATCACCGGCCTGCGAGCGAGAATCGTGCCATGCCAGCGCATATCAAGACGGCGGATTTCGACGGGCGTGTGCTTGAGCTCGGGCTGGCCGGAGATGGGATCGACCGCGGGATTGACGGCGGCATTGATGGCGCCGGCGCGCGAGACCTGTGCCGTCCAATGCATCGGCGCGAAAGCGTCACCCTCTCGTAAGGAGTCCGTAAGATGGACGCGAAGTGCCGCGCGGCCCCAATCGCTGCTCACCTCGGCGATGTCGCCGTTGCCCAAACCGCGCGCGATTGCATCGCCGGGATGCATCTCGATCAGGGGCTCCGGCCGATGGCCAGCCAGACGCGGTGATTTCCCCGTACGGGTCATCGTGTGCCACTGGTCGCGGACGCGACCGGTGTTCAATCGCAATGGCCGCTCAGTATGCGGCGCATGCGTGGGCGGGCGAGCAGCCGTCGCGATGAAGCGCGCGCGGCGATCGCCATGGAAGAAGCCGCCATCGGCGAAGAAGCGCCCGCCAGATGCCATGTCAGTACGGGCGGGCCAGACGAAAGGCGCGAGCTTGTCGTAACCCGCATCGTCAATCCCGGCGTAAGCGCCGATATCGAAATCGCGCCGACCGTCGTTCTCGAAGGTCGAGAGCGCGGCGTGTTCGCGGAAGATGTCGGCGACGCCATTCCAGGCGAAGGCTTCGCCAAAACCCAGGCGGCGCGCGACCTCGGCCAGGATCCACCAGTCCTGTCGCGCTTCACCCGGCGCGGAGAGGAACGGACGCTGGCGCGAGATACCGCGTTCGGAGTTGGTGACGGTGCCGTTCTTCTCCGCCCAGGCGAGCGCCGGCAGGCGGATGCGACAGGCATCGACGGTGTCGCTGGCGCGCACCGCTTCCGAAACGATGGACAGTTCGCAGGCTTTTAGCGCCGCGCGCACCGCCGCGGCGTCGGGCAGGCTGGCAACCGGGTTGGTCGCCATGATCCATATTGCCTTGATGCGGCCGGACTTCACCGCGTCGAACAGCTCGACCGCCTTCAGCCCGGGCCGTTTTACCATGCCGGGGCTGCGCCAGAAGCGGCCAACCCGGGCCACGTCCTCGATGGCAAAATCCATGTGCGCCGCCAGCGTGTTGCTGAGCGCGCCCACTTCACGGCCGCCCATGGCGTTGGGCTGGCCGGTGATCGAGAACGGCCCCATGCCGGGCCGGCCGATGCGCCCAGTCAGCAGATGGCAATTGATGATGGCGTTCACCTTGTCGACACCGGCGCTCGACTGGTTCACACCCTGCGAATAGAGCGTCACCGTCTTCTCAGCGCGGGCGAACCACTCGACAAAGGTCGAGACGTCGGCGGCGGGCAGGTCGCACTGCGCAAGATCGGTCGCGCGTGCGGCGATCAGCGCCTCCTCGAGGCCTGCGGTATGCCGCTCGACATATTGCTTCGCCGTGACGCCGCGGCGGTGCAGCTCGGCCAGCAGACCATTGAACAACGCCACGTCGCTGCCAGGGGCGAGCGCCAGATGCAGGTCGGCGATCTCGCAGGTATCGGTGCGGCGCGGATCGATCACCACGATGTTCATCCCGGGTCGCGCGCGCTTGGCGGCTTCGAGACGCTGGAACAGCACGGGATGGCACCAGGCGAGATTGCTGCCGACCAACACCACGAGGTCGGCCAGTTCGAAGTCCTCGTAGAGGCCCGGCACCGTGTCGCTGCCGAAGGCGCGCTTGTGGCCCGCGACGGACGAGGCCATGCAGAGCCTGGAATTGGTGTCGATGTTGGCGGTGCCGAGGAAGCCTTTTATGAGCTTGTTGGCGGCGTAATAATCCTCGGTAAGGAGCTGGCCCGAGACATAGAACGCCACGGCGTCCGGCCCATGTTCGGCGATGACGTCGCGGAAACCGTTGGCCACCGTGTCGAGCGCCGTCTCCCACGAAACACGCCGACCATCGATCTCGGGATGAAGCAGCCGGTCCTCGAGCGACAGTGTCTCGCCCAGCGCCGCACCCTTGGAGCAGAGCCGGCCGCGGTTGGCCTGATGATCGACATCGCCCGCGATCACAGCCCCGCCGCGACCGTCGGGCGTCGCCACGATGCCGCAACCGACGCCACAGTAAGGGCAGGTGGTGCGGACCATGATTCGTTCAGTAGACGTCGCGCTGATAGCGGCCGGCCTTGGCGAGTCCGTCGAGCCAGACCCTGGCTTCCGCCGCACTCTTGCCGCCGTGCTCGGCTGCGATCTTCAGCAGCGTGTCCTCGACATCCTTGGCCATGCGCTTGGCGTCGCCGCAGACATAGAAGTGGGCGCCCTCCTCCAGCCACGTCCACAGTTCGGCCGCGTTCTCGCCCATGCGAGTCTGGACGTAGATTTTTTCCGCCTGGTCGCGCGAGAAAGCGAGGTCGAGCCGATCGATCAGCCCACGGCGCTGCCAGTCCAGAATCTGATCCTCGTAGAGGAAATCGGTGACGCGCTTCTGGTCGCCGAAGAACAGCCAGTTGCGGCCCTTCGCTCCCCGCGACTCGCGTTCCTCGAGGAAAGCCCGGAAAGGAGCGATGCCGGTGCCGGGTCCGATCATGATGGCCGGTGCATTGTCGTCCTGCGGCGGTGCAAAGCCGTGGCTCTTCTGGACGAAGACCGGAATGACGTCGCCCGGCTTGGCAAAGTCGGCGAGATAGCAGGAGCCGATGCCGGTTCGGGTACGCTCGTTATTGTCCCAGCGGACCGCCGACACCGTGAGATGGACCTCGCGCGGATGGGCCTTCGACGACGACGCGATCGAGTAGAGCCGCGGCTGCAGGCGATCGAGCGACTTCAGCAGGCCGGGCAGCGACGGCGACACCGACGGAAAGGCATGCAGCAGGTCGAGCAGGTCGGCATCGGCGAGTTCCGTTGGGCCCTTGCCCTCGGCCAGCGCCTGCAGTTTTAGCGCTTCCTCGCCGTTGAAGGCGCGGGTCGCCAGGAACAGCATGCACTCGTCGCTGGGCCGGGCGATGTCGACCTTGCTGAGCAGGACCTGGCGCAGCGGCAGGGCCTCGCCGTCGAAAGCCACCATCTCCTCGCCGGTGGCGCCGACACGGTCGAGCACGGCCTGGACCAGCTGCGGATTCTTGCGGGCGAAGACGCCGAGACTGTCGCCGGCCTCGTAGGTCACATCGGTGGTCGAGAGATCCAGCACCACATGGCGCACGTCCTTTTCGGAACCGGGACGGTTGAGCGGATGAGCGTCGACCAGCGTGGCAAGGGCTGGCCGGTCGCGCGAGAAGCCATGGACGCCACCAGGCTTGGCCACTGGTGCGACGGCCGGCGTGCCACGGTCGCCCTCCAGTGCCGTGACCAGCTCCTTCAGCTTGCGCTGGGTTTCCTTGCCGCCCGGCACGCAGCGGCCCATGTCGGCCTCGGCGCCCGACCACACGGCCTCGGCGTAGGTCTGGCAGAGATAGCCGCACTGGCCGCAATCGAGCTGGGCCATCGCGGCCATCAGCTTGCGCTCGGGCTTCGCCTCCCTGGCAAGTTCCATCCGTTCCGGCATGGCGAGCGCCGCGTCGTGCCAGGGGAAATCTTCCAGCTCGGCCGGCTCCGGACTCTCGTCGCCAACCGTCTCGCCGGTGACTCCGAGATAGGCCGAGAAAAAGCCATTTAGCCAGGCGCGTTGTTCCCTCGAGAACGGCGCGTTCTCCGGAATGAGCGACGGCAGGGGCGCGATGGCGTTCATTTAGGGGCGTTCATGCCGCCAGCGCCCGTACCGGCGCCGCGTCGGCGAGCTTGCGCAACTGGGCGATCTCGTGCCGGCGGCAGAATTCGAAGAACGACTCGGCCGGCGCCTGGCGGTGCGCAAGGTAGGCGGCGAGCAGACGCTCCAGCAGCGGCGGCAGATCGTCGAACGCCACCGACTGCGCATACGCGCGCGCCATCGCCTGCTCGGCGGTCGAGGCGGCCCCACCGCCGATGTAGACGTGATAACCTTCGACACTCTCCTCGCCACGATCGACCTTGGCGGCCAGCAGCCCGATATCGCCGACATAGTGCTGGGCGCAGGAATGATGGCAGCCGGTGAGGTGGATGTTCACCGGCGTGTCGACGGCCACCCGCGCTTCCAGATAGTCGGCGAGCTTCAGCGCATGGCCCTTGGTGTTGGAGGCCGCGAACTTGCAGCCGGCACTGCCGGTGCAGGCGACGAGGCCGCGGCGGATGGCGCTGGCCTCGATGCCGAGGCCCAGCGCATTGATGGCCGCGATGCAGATGCCGACGTCGCTGTCGGCCACGTCCGAGATCAACAGGTTCTGCCACACCGTGAAGCGCAGCGTGCCGCTGCCGAAACGCCCGGCGATCTCGGCAAGCCCGCGCATCTGTTCGGAAGTGATCCGGCCGACCGGCAGCACCAGCCCGAGATAGTTGAGGCCGGGCTGCTTCTGGCCATGCACGCCGATATGGCCATGCTTGTCGGCCCGCACGCGCGGCGCGATTTCCGCGCCCGTCGCGCGCGGCAGCGGCTTGCCGTGCTCTTTCTCGACTTCCGCGACGAAGGCCTCGCGGCCCATGCGATCGATCACGTATTTCAGCCGCGCCTTGGCGCGATTGGTGCGATCACCATGGACGGCGAAAGCCCGCACGACCGCGCCCGCCACGACCACGCATTCCTCGGGCTTCAGCAAAACGCCGGTCTCGAAGGCGAAGTCGAGATGGCCGGTGATGCCGCCCAATTGCAGGCGAAAGTAGATGCCGGGCTCGAAGCCGGTACCGCCCGTCACTTCGGTGGCCACGAAGCCGATGTCATTGGTGTCCTCCAGCACCGGCACGCGACCGCCGCCGTCGAAAGCGATGTTGAACTTGCGCGGCAGGCCGTACATCTCGCGATGATTGAGGATGTAGTGGTGCATCGCGCGGCACAGCGGTCGCGTGTCGTAGAGCTCCTGCGGATCGATGCCCGCCGTCGGGCTGCCGGTGATGTTGCGGATATTGTCGGCGCCGGAGCCACGCGAGGTGAGACCGAGATCCTGCACGGCCAGCAACAGGTCGACGGCATGGCGTGCCGGGATCTCCCGGATCTGCAGGTTGGCGCGTGTCGTCACGTCGGCGTAACCACCGCCGAAGGAATCGGCCGCCGCCGCCAGCCCGTGCATCTGGCCTGACGTCAGGATGCCGTTGGGAATGCGCAGCCGGCACATGAAAGAGTCCTGCGCCGGCGCGACATAGAACAGGCCCTGGTACTTGGTGAGGAAGACGTCGATGCCCTTGGGAAACTGCCCGGCCTCGGCGCGCCCCACCACCTCGTCCCAGCGGTCGAGCGGATGGCGGGCGCGCTTGGCGGCTTCCTCGGCGACCAGCTTGCCGCCAGCCGTCATCGCGCGGTCCTGGGCGGCGTGCTGCAGGGCGTCAGGACCGAGGGGCTGAGCCGCCGGCGCGCCGGCGGGGCGACCCGCCAGCCTGTCGGCGGCCTTGCGCACCTCGATGCCGCTGACGAAGCCTTGCAGCCACTGCTTCTGCTGGTCGTCGAAATCGCTCATGGCGCTCTTCAGGCCGCTGCCCGCGCCGGAACGCGGTGGCGTGCGTAGAGGAACTCCAGTACGGCCGCCCGGCAGCGCGCGTATTCCGGATCGGTCGCGAGCTCGAGCCGGCGGCGCGGCCGCGGCAGGTCGATGGCCAGGATTTCGCCGATGGTGGCGGCGGGGCCGTTGGTCATCATGACGACGCGATCCGACAGCAGCACCGCCTCGTCGACATCGTGGGTGATCATCAGCACCGTGTTGCCGAGCTTGGCGTGGATCTCCATCACGCTGTCCTGCAGATGGGCGCGGGTCAGCG
>JAUXRT010000373.1 GCA_030681635.1 Reyranella sp. | reverse complement strand
CCGCTCCGACTGCGGGAAGAAGATGTCGAGGTTGTAGCCGCCGACCCGGCGCAGCACCTTCGGGTACATGCGCTCGATCTCGGCCTTCTCGGCGAAGGCGAGGGCCGCCACCTTGTCGGCGATCTCGCGCACGCCGGCCGGCATGTCCTCGGGCCGCCCCGAGCCGAAGCGCGCCCGTTGACCATTGGCCAGGATGGCGTCGATCGAGGCTACGTTGTGGACCATGTTGCCGTAGCGGATCGACCTGGAGCCGCAGGAATTGTTGCCCGCCATGCCGCCCAGGGTGCACTGCGCCGAGGTCGAGACATCGACCGGATACCAGAGGCCGTGCGGCTTCAGCCAGGCATTGAGCTGGTCGAGCACGACGCCCGGCTGCACCGTGACCAGGGCCTTGTCCTTGTCGAAGCCCATGACGTCGCGCAGATGCTTGGAGACATCGACGACCAGCGCCTCGCCCACGGTCTGGCCGCACTGCGACGTGCCGGCACCGCGCGGCACGATGGCGGCCTTGGCGTCACGCGCGACGTCGACGACGAGGGCGAGATCGGTCTCGTCACGCGGCACCACCACACCCACCGGCTCGACCTGGTAGATCGAGGCGTCGGTCGAGTAGCGCCCGCGCGAGGCCTTGTCGAAAAGGACCTCGCCCTTGATGGTGCGGCGCAGCGTTTGCTCGAGCGGGGTCAGTCGAGCTTCACCCCGGCCGCGGCGACGACCTTCTGCCATTTCTCGATCTCGGCCCGGATGCGCTTGGCGAAGTCTTGCGGCGACTCGCCGCCCATCTGCGCCGTCTGGTCCTTCCAGATCGCCTGCATCTTGGGCGTCTCCATGGCTTTCACCATCTCCGTGTACATGCGATCGACGATCGGCTTCGGCGTGCCCTTGATGGCCCACAGGCCATACCAGGTCGACACGATCCAGTTGGGCACGCCCACTTCGGCCGCCGTCGGGATGTCGGGAAACTCCGACACGCGCTTGGGCGTCGCGACCGCGAGCCCGAGCAGCCGGCCGCTGCGGATCTGCGTCGCCGAGGTACCCATGCCGTCGAACATCATGTCGGCGTTGCCGGCGAGCAGGTCCTGCATCGCCGGGCCCGCGCCGCGGTAGGGAATATGGGTGATCTCGGTCTTGGTCTCGAGCTTGTAGAGCTCGCCCGCCAGATGATGGGCCGTGCCGGCGCCCGGCGAGGCGTAGTTCACCTTGCCGGGATTGGCCTTCACGTAGGCCAGGAACTCGGCATAGGTCTTCACCGGAACCTTCGCGGGATTGATCGAGATCACCTGCGGCACCAGCGCGATCATGGTGATCGGCTCGAAGTTCTTCTCGAGGTCGTAGTCGAGGTTCTTGTAGATCGAGGGCGCGATCGTGTGATGGATGGCGCCGACGAAGAACACCGAGCCGTCGGGCTTCATCTTGGCGGCCTGCGAGGCGCCGACCGTGCCGCCCGCACCGCCCTTGTTGTCGATGATGATCTGGCAGCCGAGCTGCTCGCCGACCTGCGCCGCGAGCGGCCGCGCGAAGGTATCGGTGCCGCCGCCGGCCGGAAACGGATTGAGCCAGGTGATGGTGCCCGGCGGCCACGCCTGGGCGCGGGCCCCCGAACTCAGGACAGCGGGGGCCGCCAGCGACGCCGCGAGGCCCAGCTTGAGGGCGCGGCGGCGTGTGGCGTTGGACGTATCGTTCATAGACTTGTTCCTCCCAGAACTTCTTGGTCTTTCATCGTCTCGAGCACCGCCTGCTGCTTGGCGTGCAGGTGGCGAACCAGAAGATCACGTAGCGCAGCGCCATCGCGCGCGGCAAGGGCTTCGATCATGGAACGATGTTCCGCAACAGCCTGGTCCCACTTCGCGCGATTGAAGTTCGAGCGGAACCTGAGCGCATGAAGGCGGGCATTCAGCGTCCGGTAGGTCTGGGTGAGCACCGGATTGCCCGCCACCGTGTTGAGGGTGTCGTGGATGGCGCGGTTGATGCGGTAGTAGGTCGGCAGGTCGTCGCGTGCGTGCGCGGCTTCCATCTCGACCTGCAGTCTCCTGAGCCCGGCGATGTCGTCTTCCGTCACGCGAGCGGCCGCGCGTTCGCCGGCAAAGCCTTCCAGCGCGCCCATCATCTCGAAAGCATGCCGGGCGTCCTCGCGCGACAGGGCCACGACCTGGGCGCCGCGGTTGGGCAACTGGACCAGCAGCCCGTCGCCCGCCAGCATGCGGAAGGCTTCGCGCAGCGGCGTCCGCGACACGCCGAGCTGCTCGCAAAGCTCGCGTTCGTTCAGCTTGGCGCCCGGCAGGAGCACCCCTTCGGTGATGAGGGCACGCAGCCGCTCCGCCGCCGCTTCGGGCAGGGTCAGGCGGGCGATCGGGATATTGGAGCCGTCCACTGGACTCAGTTTGGCATATTGTATACAAAATGCAAGACAGCAGCGCGAAAAGGACGAACAGATGCGCCTGAACTCACATCCCAGCGGCCGCCACTTCCTGCAGATCCCCGGACCGACCAACGTTCCCGACCGGATCCTGCGGGCGATGGACCATCCGACGATCGATCACCGCGGCCCCGAGTTCAACGCGCTGGCCAAGAAACTGCTGCGCAACGTCCGGCATATTTTCCAGACAAAACAACCGGTTATCATCTATCCCGCATCCGGTACGGGAGCTTGGGAAGCCGCCCTCGTGAACACCCTGTCGGCCGGCGACACCGTGTTGATGTGGGAGACCGGCCACTTCGCTTCCTTGTGGAAGAAAATGGCAGACAAGCTTGGAATCAAATCAGAATTCCTGGGCGGAGATTGGCGCAAGCCGGCCGATCCCGCCGCCATCGAGAAGCGCCTGAAGGAAGACAAGGGCCACGCCATCAAGGCCGTGTGCATCGTCCACAACGAGACCTCGACCGGCGTGGTGACCGACGTGAGCGCCGTGCGCCAGGCCATCGATGCCGCCAGACATCCAGCGCTCCTGGTGGTCGACACCATCTCGTCGCTGGGCTCGATCGACTATCGCCACGACGCCTGGGGCGTCGATGTGACGGTGGCGGGCTCGCAGAAGGGCCTGATGCTGCCGCCCGGCCTCTCCTTCAATGCGATCAGCGAGAAGGCGCTCGCCGCCTCCAAGACCGCCACCACGCCCCGCGCCTTCTGGAATTGGGAGGAGATGCTGACGGCCAACGCCAACGGCTGGTTCCCCTACACGCCCGCCACCAACCTGATCTACGGCCTCAGCGAAGCCTGCGACATGCTGCTGGAGGAAGGCCTCGACGCGGTGTTCGCCCGCCACACCCGTCATGCCGAGGCGACGCGGATCGCGGTGACGGGCTGGGATCTCGAGATCCTGTGCCGCGACCCCAAGGCCTATTCGGGTTCCCTGACCGCGATCGTCATGCCGGAAGGCCACGACGCCGACGCCTTCCGCAAGGTGGCGCTGGAGAACTTCAA
>JAUXRT010000371.1 GCA_030681635.1 Reyranella sp. | reverse complement strand
GGCGCCCGACGGCTACACCTTCGTCTACGTCAATTCGTCGATGATGTGCATCAATCCCTACGTCTACAAGAAGATGCCCTACGACGGTTTCAGGACTTCGTGCCGGTGACGCAGCATGGTCTCGCGCCACTCATGATGGTGGTGCCGCCCACCCTGGGGCCGAAGTCGGTCAAGGAGTTCGTCGCCTGGGCCAACGAGCGCAAGGGCAAGGTCAACTTCGCCTCGTTCGGCATCGGCTCCTCGTCGCACATCTGGGGGGAGATGCTGAACCAGGCCGAGAAGCTCGACATGACGCACGTCCCCTATAAGGGTGCGGGTCCCGCGATCCAGGACACGCTGGCCGGCCACATCCCGATGACCATCCAGGACCTCGCCGCCAGCGGTCCCGCGATCTCCGGCGGCAAGCTCGCGCCGCTTGCCGTCACCTCGACCGTGCGCTGGCCGCGCCTGCCCGACGTGCCGACGTTCGGCGAGGCTGGCTACAAGATCGGCCTGGTCGGCTGGAACGGCATCATGGCGCCGGCCGGCACGCCCAAGGAGATCGTCGAGCGCGTGAGCGCCGAGATCCGCAAGCTGGTGCAGACGCCGGAAGGCAAGGAGAAGCTCCTCGACATGGGCCTGCTCGCCACCGGCACCACGCCGGCGGAGATGACCGACATCATGAAGACCGGCTGCGCCGCCTGGGGCGACGCCGTGAAGCGCGCAGGGGTCGAACCCGAATAAGGGGTCGAACCCGAATAACGGGTCGGAATGAGGGGCTAGCGTCGGCTCTGCTTCGCCAGCGCCGACGCAATCGCCTCCCGGGTCGCGGCCGGCTGGTCGGCGATCGCCTTTGCGATCACGTCGAGCTGGCCGCGCAGCGTATGGACCTGGTCGACCAGGTCGATCACGACGGCAATCGTCTCATCGTCGAGACCGAGGTCGTCGGTCAGTTCGACCAGCAGGTGCGTGCGCGCCACGTCGACCGTCTCGAACGTCCATGAATCGGCAGTGCCGCCGGGCCGCAGCAGGCCGCGCGCCACCCAGCGTTCGACATGGACGGTGGTGAGACCGCCGTGCAACCGCAGCAGGTCGTCGAGGGTCGTCACGTGAACTGCTCCATCGCCTTGCGCGGATCGTAGGCCCGCCCCGCTTCCCATTTCTCGAGGAACTCCTTCAGCTTCTCGTCGGGCTGCTCGGGCAGCACGACCTTCAACTTAACGTACTGGTCGCCACGCTGGCCGGACTTGCGATCGAGCAGGCCGCGGCCTTTCAGACGGAGCGACGTGCCGGTGTTGGAGCCGGCCGGAACATTCAGCATGACGGCGCCGCCCACGGTCGGCACGCGGACCTTGCCGCCCAGCGTCGCCTCGGTGACGGTGACCGGCAATTCGACATGGATGTCGTTGTCGCGCGGCTGGAAGAAAGCGTGCGGCTCGACATGGATTTCCACATAGGCATCGCCCGCCGGCCGGCCTTGCGTGCCGGGCATGCCCTGCCCCTTCAGCCGCAGCGTCTGGCCGTCGGTCGTCCCTTCGGGGACGTCGATGTCGAGCGTCTTGCCGTCAGGCAGGGTGACCCGCTGCTTGCCGCCGCGCGCGGCCACCAGGAACGGCACGCGCAACGAATAGGTCACAGGCATGCCGCCCATGTCGAAGCCGCCGCCTCCCGGCCCGCCGCCACCGAAGCCGCGGCGCTCGCCGAACATCTCGGAAAAGATGCCACCCATGTCGACGAAGGATTCATGACCGCCGGCATGCGCGTACTTGGCGCCACCGGGACCGCCCGCCTGGTCGCGATAGAAGCCGCGCGGCGGCATCTCCTGGCCGGTGGCGTCGATCTCGCCGGCATCGAACCGGCGGCGTTTCTCGGCGTCCGACAGAAGGTCGTTCGCCTGCGAAATTTCCTTGAACTTCGCTTCGGCAGCCTTGTCGCCCGGATTGAGGTCGGGATGGTGCTTCTTGGCGAGCTTGCGGAACGCTTTTCGGATGTCGTCTTCGGAAGCGGTTCGCGCCACGCCGAGCACTGAGTAGGGATCGCTCATATCCCTAGAAATGTGGTGTGAATTGCCGTCTTACAAGGACTCCGCGGGACCCTTGTCGGCCAATCATTGCCGGGACGTGAACGCGAATTGAACTTCGTTGCCCTTTCGCTCCAGACCGGCAAACACCATTTCGTGGACCTGAAGGCCCCCTTGCCATTGAACAGATCCTTGAGGTATTCATGAGTGATCTCAACAGGTTAACCATCGATCGACTGTGGCGGCCTTTGTGCAGCGCGGCGCTATTATCGCACAGAGAGTGAAATTAATATTTGACCGGGCCGCAGGCTTTGCTACGGTCGGGTCGGGGACTAGTGGCGGTGGTGGGACACCGCCTTGTGGGGCGTAGGGCTTGAGAGCCCGACGCAGGAACGACTCTCGTTGTTTCGAAGTGGATGGGTAGACAATGGTTGGTTGGCGACCGGGCGCAGTGATGTCCGCGGCGCATCGTGACGACGACGACTTCGGACTCGAAACGATCGGCGAAACAATAACGAAGCGGTTTGCCGCGAGCGCGCAAGCCGCCGCTTCGGCTGTCGCCGTCGTGCAGGGCGCCGAAAGTCTGACCTACGTCGATCTCGACCGGCGCTCGAACCAGCTTGCGCGGCTTCTGCATCGCCAGGGCGTGCGTGCGGGAAGCGTGGTGGCCTTGCATGCCGGACGATCGATCGCGTCGGTCGTGGCCATTCTGGCCACGCTCAAGACCGGCGCGGCCTATATGCCGTTGGATCCGACGGCGCCGATCGCCTACCACGACTGGATCCTGCGCGACTGCGGCGCCGACATGGTCCTGTCCGCCAGCGACCGCATCGCCGAATTCTCCGTGCCGACGGTGAACCTCGAGGAAACGCTTGCCGCCGCCGACTCCGAGCCGGCAGCCGCTCTGGAAATCGCCTGCGGACCGGCCGACATCGCCTGCATCATGTACACCTCCGGTTCGACCGGCCGGCCGAAGGGCGTGCTGATTCCCCACCGCGCCGTGGTGCGTCTGGTCATCGATCAAACCTACGCCCGCTTTGGTGCGGACGAGGTCTTCCTCCACAACGCGCCGCTCGCCTTCGACGCCAGCACGTTCGAGATCTGGGGCACGCTGCTGCACGGCGCGCGCGGAGTCCTCATCGAGGACGACCGCGCGTCGCTCCAGTCGATCGTCGACACCATCCAGGAGCACCGGGTCACGACGGCCTGGTTCACCGCCGGTCTTTTCCATGCGCTGGTCGACCATCAGCTCGATGCCCTAAAAGGTCTCCGTCAAATCCTCGCCGGCGGCGACGTGCTGTCGCCCACCCACGTCCTGCGCGCGCAGGCCGCGCATCCGGACTGCCAGCTGATCAACGGCTACGGGCCGACGGAGAACACGACATTCACCTGTTGCTACCGGATTCCGCGCGAGGGCTGGGGCTGCGGGCCGGTGCCGATCGGCGTACCCATCCGCGGAACCTACGTCCGCCTTCTCGACGACGACATGAAGCCGGTGGCCGATGGTGAAATCGGCATGCTCTACGCCGGCGGCCTTGGCCTCGCGTCCGGCTACCTGGGCGATGCCCGGCATTCGGCAACGCAGTTCGTTGCCGATCCCCTGCACGTCGGTGCGAGGCTCCATCAAACCGGCGATCTCGCGCGCCGCCGCCCCGACGGCAATCTCGACTTCGTCGGCCGCCGCGACCGCCAGGTCAAGATCGACGGCAAGCGCGTCGAACTCAGCGAGATCGAGGAGGCCCTGCGCCGCAGCAGCGGTGTCGCCGACGCCGTCGTAGCGGTGCTCCGAGGCAACGCCGGCACGGCCCTGCTCACCGGCTACGTCACGCCGGCGTCGAGCGTTCACGATCGCGCGGCACTGGTATCGGAGGCGCGCGCGAGCCTTCTGCGGGCCTTGCCGCCCCACATGCGGCCTTCGCAGGTCGTCGTTCTCGACGAATTTCCGCTGACCCAGAATGGCAAGGTCGACCAGGAACGCCTGCCCGCGTGCCAGCCGAACGAGGTGCCTCAGGCGCGTTCGGCAACCGGCGAAACCGAAAGAATCCTGAGTGGCATCTTCGCGCGCGCGCTCGGCCTGCGCGCCATCGGGCCGGACACCAACTTCTTCGACCTCGGCGCCACGTCGCTGAAGCTGGTGGAGGCCCATGCGTTGATCGTGCGGGTCTGGCCCAGCGTCGACGTGCTCGCCCTCTTCCAGCATCCCAACATCCGCGAGCTTTCCCGGGCGATCGAGGGGCGGGCCACGTCGGTCCAGAGCGCCGGACAGCGCCGGGCGCAGCAGCAGGCCGCGGCCCTGAAGCGGATGCGGACGTCCAGGCGGGCGGAATGAGCCTCCCGGAAAACGCCATCGCCATCATTGGCGTTTCCGGCAGGTTTCCTGGTGCCGACGACCTGAACCAGTTCTGGGCCAACATCCGGGCCGGCAAGATCTCGGTCAGCCGCTTCTCGGACGCCGAGTTGGAGGATGCCTTTCCTCCCGATATTCGCAACGCCAGCAACTTCGTGCGGGCTCGCCCGATCCTCGCCGACGTCGACAAGTTCGATGCGGAGTTCTTCGGCATGCTGCCCCGCGAGGCGGCCCTGACCGATCCGCAACACCGGCTGCTGCTCGAGTGCGCCTGGTCCGCGCTCGAGGACGCAGGCTACGATCCGGCGCGGTTTCCCGGCGCGATCGGCGTGTTCGCCGGTTGCAGCATGAACACCTACCTGCTGACGAACGTGCTGGCCGAACGGCTCGATGCGGACCGGTTCGCCAGCGACTACCAGGTCGGATCCTACGATGCGTTGCTGGGCGCCCTGCCCGATACGCTGGCAACGCGCATCGCCTACAAGCTGAACCTGCGCGGGCCGGCGATGACGGTTCAAAGCGCCTGCTCGACATCGCTGCTCGCGATCGCCCAGGCCTGCCAGAGCCTGCTTCTGCATCAGTCCGACATGGCGCTGGCCGGCGGCGCCTCCATCACCTTCCCGCAGAAGCGCGGCTATCAGCATCTGGACGGCGGCATGGTGTCGCCCGACGGCGTCTGCCGCCCGTTCGACGAGGACGCGGCGGGCACCATCTTCGGCGACGGCGCTGCGATCGTGGTGCTGAAACGCCTCGCCGACGCCGTCGAGGACCGCGACCACATCTACGCCGTCATTCGCGGCAGCGCGGTCAACAACGACGGCAGCGACAAGGTCGGTTTCACCGCGCCAAGCGTGCGGGGACAGGCGTCGGTCATCGCCGCGGCCCTCGCCTCGGCGGACGTGGACGCGGCGTCGATCGGCTACGTCGAATGCCATGGCACCGCGACCCCGCTCGGTGATCCCATCGAGTTCGCCGGGCTGGTGCAGGGCTTCGGATCGGGCCGGGTCGACCGGCCCCACTGTGCGCTGGGTTCCGCCAAGGCGAACATCGGCCATCTGGACGTCGCCGCCGGCGCCACGGGACTGATCAAGGCGGCGCTTGCGCTCACTCATCACGAGATCCCGCCGCTGGCGAACTTCCACAGGCCCAACCGGCACATCGACCTCGCCGGAACGCCGTTCTATTTCCCGACGGCCCCAGTCGCCTGGCCACAGGGACGCTCCCCGCGACGCGCCGGTGTCAGTTCCTTCGGCGTCGGCGGCACCAATGTGCATGTCGTGCTCGAAGAAGCGCCGTCCGCAGCACAGGCCCGCGACGCGACGCAGCGCCGCCATGTCCTGCCGCTCTCCGCCAGGAATGATGCGGCGCTTGCCGCTGCTGCCGCCGCCCTCGCCGACCATCTTGCCCGCAACCCGGACACGGCGCTGGAGGATGTCGCCCATACGCTGCAGGTCGGCCGCCGCGCCTTCGAGCGCCGCACCGCCGTCGCCTGCTCGTCGCGCGAGGAGGCGATAGAGGCGCTGCGCGGGCTGTCCACGCCTGCGCCCTGGCCGGCCGGGCGCGCGCCGCTGATCTTCATGTTTCCTGGGCAGGGTGCGCAGTATCCGGGGATGGCGCGCGACCTCTACCGCGATCACGCATCCTTCCGGGCGCTGATGGACGAGGGCATCGCGATTGCCGATCCAATCGTCGGCGCCGGGCTGCGCGCGCAACTGCTCGAGCCCGAAGCGACCGGCGGCGACGCAACCCTGCTCACGCAACCGGCCCTGTTCATCTTCGAGTACGCGCTGGCGAGGCTCTGGATGTCCTGGGGTCTACGTCCGGATGCCATGGTAGGCCACAGCGTCGGCGAGTTCGTCGCGGCGTGTCTGGCCGGCGTCTTCTCCTTCGAGGAAGGCTGCCGACTCATAGCCACGCGCGCGCGGATCATGCAGACCATGGCGCCGGGCGCCATGCTGGCGGTGCGCCTTCCGGAAGCCGAACTGCACGCCGAGTTGGGCGATGCGCTCGATCTTGCCGCCGTCAATGCGCCATCGCTCTGCGTCGCCTCGGGCCCGCGCGAGCAAATCGACGCCCTGGCCGACCGGCTGACCAAGCGCGGCGTCGCCTGCCGGCTTCTCGCCGTCTCGCATGCCTTCCATTCACGCGCTCTCGACCCCGCGCTGGCGGACATCGAGCACGCTGCCGGCGCCGTACCGCTGGCGCCGCCGCAGATGGCCTTCGCCTCGAGCGTCACGGGCGGCTGGGTGGAAGCGGCGCAGGCGATCGACCCCACGTACTGGGCGCGGCATGGCCGAGCGCCGGTGCGGTTTGCCGATGCGCTTGCGACCGTGGCGCAGGACGGCCAGCCCTTCCTGCTCGAAGTCGGGCCCGGCCGTACCCTGTCGGCCCTGGCGGCACAGACCGTCGACCGCCGCCGGATGCGTGGTGTCGCGGCGAGCCTCGCCGATGCCGACACGGACGGTCTGTCCGACGCGCTCGCCGCGCTGTGGCGCGCCGGCTTCACACCGGACTGGAAGGCCATCGCGCCCCCTCACGGCCGCCGGATCCCGTTGCCGACCTATTCCTTTCAGCGATCACGGCATTGGATCGATCGTGCGGGCAAGCGGAAGCTCGCCGAGCCGCCGGTTGCCGTCGCGCCGGAATTGCCTATGGCGGCCGCTTCGCCTCCCGGCCTCCCGGCATCCCGCCTCCCCGCCCTGCAAGCCCAGATCGTCGAGATCCTCACGGATCTGTCGGGCGTGTCCGACATCGATCCCGAAGCGAGCTTCCTCGAACTCGGCTTCGACTCCCTCCTGCTTGGCCAGGTCGCTCGGGCACTGGAGAAGAAGTTCCAGGTCCGCATCACGTTCCGGCAGTTGCTGAAGGAGCTGTCGTCGACGGCGCTGCTCGCCGCCCATCTCGATGCGACCCTGTCGCCGGATCAGATGCTGCCGACGACTGCAATGCCCGGCACCGCCTCGCCCTCGGCCGAGGCGCTCTCGACCCTCGTTCAGACGCAGCTGAAGGCGATGAACGCCCTGTTCGCCGAACAATTGCGCGCCTTCCAGGCCCAGCCCTCCTCCGGCGCGGCGCCAGTGTCGGAAGGGTCGGACGACGCCGACGCCCGCGTGCGCGTCTACCGGCCGGCCGTGGGCAAGAGTCCGACCGCACTGAGCAATGCGCAGCGCGACTATGTCGAAGGTCTGGTCCATCGATTGAACGAGCGCACGCCGCTCTCCAAGTCCCTGACGCAGCGGGATCGCGCCGTGCTCGCCGATCCACGAACGGTTGCCGGCTTCCGCCAGGAGTGGAAGGAACTGGTCTACCCGGTTGTCGCGTCACGGGCCAAGGGCTCGAAGCTCTGGGACATCGACGGCAACGAGTACGTCGATCTGGTCAATGGCTTCGGTCAGACGATGTTCGGGCACTCGCCGGATTTCGTCACGGCAGCCGTCATCGCGCAGATCCACGAAGGCTTTCCCATCGGGCCGCAAACCCAACTGGCCGGCGAGGTGGCCGCGCTCGTGTCGGAAATGACGGGCGGCGAGCGGGTCACCTTCTGCAACACAGGCTCGGAAGCGGTGATGGCGGCCATTCGCGTGGCGCGTGCCGTGACCGGGCGCGAACGCGTCGTTGTCTTCGCCCACGGCTATCATGGCCAGTTCGA
This sequence comes from Reyranella sp., assembly GCA_030681635.1. Taxonomy (GTDB): domain Bacteria; phylum Pseudomonadota; class Alphaproteobacteria; order Reyranellales; family Reyranellaceae; genus Reyranella. Next base: position 21,325 of record JAUXRT010000371.1, on the reverse strand, counting down.
CGAGGTGCTGGTGAAGGCCGGCGGTGGCCCCGCGCACCGCGCCCTGCCCATCGCGCCCGGCATCCCGCCGGAAGCGGTCGCCAACATGACGGTGCTGCCCTATGGCGATCCGCAGAGCCTGGCGTGGATCGAGGCGAACGGCCACGACGTCGCCGCCGTGCTGGTCGAACCTGTGCAGAGCCGCCATCCCGCGCTACAGCCCCGCGCCTTCCTGCAAAAGCTGCGCACCCTCACCGAAGCCGGCGGCTCGGCCCTCGTGTTTGACGAGATCGTCACCGGCTTCCGCGTCCACGCGGGCGGCATGCAAGCGGTCTTCGGTGTAAAAGCCGACCTCGCAACTTACGGCAAGGTCGTGGGCGGCGGCATGCCGATCGGTATCCTGGCCGGCAAGGCGCGCTTCATGGATGCCCTCGACGGCGGCATGTGGCGCTACGGCGACGACTCGGTTCCCGAGACCGCGCCAACCTTCTTCGCCGGCACCTTCGTGCGCCATCCGCTGGCGCTCGCCGCCGCCAAGGCGGTGCTGCTGCATCTCAAGGCGGAGGGCCCGGCGCTGCAGGAGCGGCTCACCGCGCGCACGGCACGCCTGGTCGACACCTTGAACCGCGACCTCGAGCGGCGCGGCCTGGCCGCGCGCGCCGAAGCCTATTCGAGCTGGTTCTACATCAACTTCGCGGCGGACGGCGCGCTGGCATCGCTCTTCTGGCCGCAGATGCGTGCGCTCGGCGTCCATGTCCAGGAAGGCTTTCCCTGCTTCCTCACCACGGCGCACTCCGACGCCGACATAGCGGCCATCGAGAGCGCTTTCACCTCGGCACTCGATGCGCTGGAGGCCGGGGGAATTCTCGAGGCAGAACGATCGGCCGGCGCCGTCACGTCGGCACCGCTCACCGAACCGCAGCTGGAAATCCTGGTGGCGGCCCAGATGGGGGACGATGCGTCGTGCGCCTTCAACGAATCGATCAGCATCGCGCTCGACGGCGAGATCGATCCCGCCGTCCTTGTGACTTCGGTGAACGCCGTCATCGCGCGCCATGAGGCCCTGCGCGGGCACCTGGGACGCGACGACGAACGCATGTATTTCCGGCCATCGCTCGAACTGGAACTCGAGCCCCTGGATTACTCACGCGAGCGCGATGCGGATGCGGCCCTCGCGGCCCTAGTCGCCGCCGATGCGCGCACGCCGTTCGACCTGTGGGCCGGACCGCTGGTCCGAGCCACGCTCGTCCGGCTCGCCAAGGACCGCCACGTCCTTCTGTTCGCCGCCCACCACATCGTCTGCGACGGCTGGTCGATGAACATCATCCTGAGCGACCTTGCCACCCACTACCGGTGTGCGCGCGCCGGCCAGCCCACGCTCCTGTCCCCTGCCCCCGGCTTTTCGCAATATGCACAGGCCGAGGCGGCAGCAAACGATTCGCGGCAGGGCGATCTCGCCTATTGGACGGCCCTTTATGAAGATCTGCCGGTACTTGCCGACCTGCCGGTGGACCGTCAGCGCCCGGCGTCGCGATCCTATACCGGTGCCACCTACTCGACCCGGTTCGACGCCGGGCTCCTTTCCTCCTTGAAGCGGACGGGCGCGACACACGGCACAACGCTTTTCTCCGTGCTTTTCACCGCACTCCAGACAGTCCTCGGCCGGCTCACGAACACAGCCGACATCGTGATGGCCGTGCCGGTGGCGGGTCAGCCCGTCGATGACGAACCGGAGCTCGTCGGGCACTGCGTCCACATGCTGCCTTTCCGCGCGCCGCTGGCTTGGAACACGCCGTTCGGCACGCATGTCCAGACGGCGGCACAACGCCTGCTCGACGGCTTCGACCATCCGCATTGCACCTACGGCACCCTGGTGCGGGCGTTGCCGCTGCTGCGTGTCGCCAACCGGCTCCCGCTCACCGAGGTGCAGTTCAACCTCGAGCGCCTGCGCGACGACCTGGATTTCGGCGGACCCCTCGCCACGGTCACGCCCAACGCGAAGGCGGCGGTCAACTTCGACATCTTCGTCAATGTTACCGAGTCCGCCGCAGGCCTGCGGATCGATTGCGACTACAACACCGACCTGTTCGACGAATCGACGATCCGCCGCTGGATGATGCACTACCGGCGCGTCCTCGAGGGCATCTGCACAGCGCCCGAAACGCCCTTGTCGGCGCTGCCCGTCCTGTCCGCCGAGCAGGAGCATTTCGTCCTGGACGTGGTCAACGACAGCGCAGCGCCCTATCCCAGCGAAAGCTGCATCCACGATCTGTTCAAGGCGCAGGCGGCAAAGACCCCCGGCGCCATCGCCTGCACCGACGGCGCCGGTACGATGTCGTATGCCGACCTCGACGCCCGATCGACGCGCCTGGCGCAGGAGATCCTGGGCGTGAGCATCAAGCGCCGCGGCCGGATCGCCATCGCGATGGACCGTTCCCGTGCGCTGCCGGTTGCCCTGCTCGCGGTGATGAAGTCGGGCCATGCCTATGTCCCGCTCGACGTCCATCAGCCGCTGGAGCGGCTCAAGCAGATTGCGATCGCGGCACAGATCGACGGCATCATCTGCCACGACGATCGCATCCGGGCGATCGCCCCCTATGCCTTCGCCTTGCGCCTCGATCGACTCGACCTCGACGAGCGCCTGAACGGCCATGCCCTGCCGCGCGTACCGCCGGACGACACCGCCTACATCCTCTTCACGTCGGGCTCGACCGGGACGCCCAAGGGCGTCGAGGTGGGCCACCGGGCGCTGACCAACGTGATCTGCGACGTGGCGCGGCGGTGCGACGTCACCGCGGCCGATGTCGCCGTCGCCTCGAGCGCCATCACCTTCGATGTCGCCGCGGCGGAACTCTACACGCCGTTGATCGTCGGCGGCCGCCTGGTCGTGAGCGAAGTCGAGGAGGTCAAGAGCGGGTTCGAGCTGGTGGCGCTGGCGCGGCAGGCAGGCGCCACGCTGATGCAGGCGACACCGACCTTGTGGCGAATGCTCCTCGAAGCAGGTTTCTCGTCGCACCCGACGCTGAAGATGATCACCGTCGGCGAAGCGGTGCCCCGCGACGTCGCCGACCGGCTGCTGGCCGGCGGCGGACGGCTCTGGAATCTCTATGGACCGACGGAAACCACCCTCTATTCCTCCGGACGCGAGATGCAGGCCGGCGAGCCAGACGTCACCATCGGCAAGCCGCTCGCGAACACGCAACTGTACGTTCTGGACGATCGCGACCGCATCGCCCTGCCCGGCGCCGCCGGCAACCTCTTCATCGGCGGCGACGGTCTGGCCAAGGGGTATTTCGACCGCAGCGACCTCACCGCACAGCATTTCAGGTCGATCTCCCTCGCCGGCCGGCCAGCCAGACGCCTCTATTGGACCGGCGATCTCGCCCGCCTGCTGTCGTCGGGCGAGTTCGAGTTGCTCGGCCGCGTCGATCGCCAGGTGAAGCTGCGCGGCTTCAGGATCGAGCTCGAGGAGATCGAGAGCGTGCTGCGACAGGTGCCTGGCGTGCGCGACTGCGCCGTCCTGTTGCGCACCGACGTTGGCCCCGAGCCGGTGCTTGTGGCGTATGTCGTCGCCACCGACGGCGCCAGGCCTGCCGAGTTCTCGGCTTACCTCGCCAACCGGCTGCCGGACTACATGGTCCCGGCGCGCTGGGTCGGATTCGAGGCACTGCCGTTGACGCCCAACGGCAAGGTCGACCGCAACGCGCTGCCCCCGCCCGGCCCCGCCGCGGCGGCGACGACGCCGGCCGACAGCCGGCCGCGGACGCTGCTGGAGACCAGGATCGCCGCAGTGTGGGCCAGCGTGATCGGCTTGCCGCAAATCGGTATCCACGATCCGCTGTTTGCGCTGGGTGCGGATTCGCTCCAAGTCTTCCGCATCGCCGCTCAACTGGAAAGAGACGGCATCGCTGTCAGCGCGCGCGAGCTGATGAAGAACCCCACCGTCGCTATTCTCGCGCAGGAGCTGGAAGGCAAGCCCGCGGCGCCGCGCGATGCGCCCGCCAAGAAAGCCCCGGCGCTTGCCGACTTCCGGCGTGGTGCCCGAAGGCGTACCCTCGCGCCGTGAACATCGGCGACTTCAACGACCGGCAGGCCTCTCCCGACAGCAGCGACGCGGGCTTGTTTCCGTGCACCCTTTTGCAGGAACGACTCTGGGCGCAGCACAGGACGGATGGTCCGGCCGGGTTGAACATCGCCATGCGCTGGCTGGCGAACGGGAGCCTGTCGCAGGCAGCCGCCGAAGGCGCGCTGCAGTCGCTCGTGCAGCGGCACGAGATCCTGCGCACCGGCTTCTGCGAGGTCGACGGCAAGCTCGCCCAGGTCGTCCTGCCCCAATGCCCGCTCAAGCTGCGGGCCATCGACCTGTCGTTCCTGCCGACCAACGAGAGTGCGGCACGGGCCGAGGAGATCGCCAGGGCCGAAGCGCTGGAGCCCATCGATCCCGGCCAGGCGCCGCTCATGCGCGCGACCCTGCTGCGCCTCGGCGCCGATCGCGCCATCCTGCTGCTCACCTTCCACGCGATGGTGGCCGACGGCTGGTCAACCGGCCTGATCGCCCGCGAGTTCCAGGCCGCCGCCAGCGCGATCAGCTCGGGCGCCGCTCCCGACACATCCGAGCCGGAGCTCCAGTTCGTCGACTATGCCCTCTGGCAGCAGGCGCTGCTGGAAAGCGGCGCCCTCGACGAGGCGCAATCCTTCTGGCAGCGGCAACTCCACCACGCCGTGGGCACCGAAGTGCCCCCCGACCGCCTGCCCGCCGTCCCCAAAGGCAAGGATGAGGGCGAGCCCAGCCACATCACGTCCATCCTGCTGCCCGATGACCTCAGCCGGGCGGTCGAGGGCTTCGCCCGCCAGCAGAACGTCACCCTCTACACGATCGCCGTTGCCGGGCTCGCCCTGATGCTGCGCCGCGTGACGGGCGACACGGAGATCGTGGTTGGATCGCAGGTCGCCAACCGTGAGGAGCCGGCCGCCGAGAAACTGGTTGGGCCGACCGTCAACGCGATCACGCTGTGCCTCAGGGTCGACGACAAGGCCGGTGGCCGAGCGTTCGTGGGCGCCGTTGCCGACACCGTCCACGAAGCCCTCAGACATCAACGCCTGCCGTTCGAGATCGCTCGGAAGTTCGCGCCCGCTCGCGACAGCAAGCCGTTGCACGCCATCAATCTCGTCGTCCACCGCTCCTATTCGGGCACGGCGGAGACCGAGACCAAAGACTCCGGTCGTTTCAGCCTGGTCTCCCTGCCGTCGTGCTCCTCGGGAACCTTGTGGCCCCTCAACTTCTTCATGATCGGCCGTGACGAAGGCTGGCGCCTGTCCTGCGAGGCCGATGCCTCTCTCTATGAGCCGGCAACCGTACGGCGCCTCGTCGAGTCCTGGCGCGACTGCCTGGACGCGTTGACCACGACTGCCAATATCGCACCGGTCATGGATGACCCTAAGGAGATCCCCGAGGCGACCCCGGGCGTCATCCCGCTCCGCAACCCGGCGCGCCATGTCGTCCGCTTCCACGAGGGGGGTGCGCAGACGCCGGTGACCGTGCTCAACAACCGGTCGGTCTATTTCCAGCTGGCGCGCATGCTGGGCGAGGAACGGCCCTTCATCGACCTCATGCTCTATCCCCAGGATGGCCCGTTCGATTGGGGCGCGCATACGTTCGAGGACTTCGGCACCTACACCAGGCGGCTGATCCAGTGGGCGCAACCGCGAGGTCCCTACATCCTCGGCGGCCATTGCGTGTTCGGCGTGCTCGCCTTCGAGGCCGCGCGCCAGCTGCAGCAGCTGGGCGAGAAGGTCGAGCTCGTCGCCCTCTTCGACAGCTGGGGCCCGGGCTATCGCGAGACCATGTCGAGCTGGGATCGCATGCTGCGTCGCCAGCAACTCCGCCTTCATCGCTACGGCCAGCGGCTGAAGAAGTTCCGGAGCGGCGAGGCCACCCTGGACGATCTCGTGCGCAAGCCCATCCTCTTCCATACCGGCCTGCTGCCGCCAGAGACGGGCGGCCCGCAGCGCCAAGCGCTCGCCGGCGAGTGGTTCGACGACTATCTGTACGATGCCGTCACGCGCTACCGGCCAAGCCCCTACGACGGCGACGTCATCCTGTTCCGCAGCAACGAGCCGTTGCGGGGCCGGTTGTTCGACGAGCGGATGGGCTGGGGCCCTGTTGTGTCGGGCAACCTGAAGAAGGTCGACATCGACAGCGGCCATTTCGACATGTTCCGCGAGCGGCCCGCCGGCGAGATCGCCGCGGTCTTGCGGACACGGTGAACACCCTGCGCCCGCTCCTTCTGGCCGGGCTGGTTCTGACACTCGTTGCAGCCGGCATCGGCTGGTTTGTGTTCGCGCCGCTTAGGCCATCGCCCAGCGGGCCGAAGCCGGTCGGCCGGCTGGAGATCACGCTGAAGGGTTCGCGCGGAGAAGACCTGCCGATCACGGTCTGGTACCCGATCGCGAAGCCGCTCGACGCGCGCGCGCCTGCCCCCCTGATCCTGTACTCGCCCGGCTGGGGCGGGACGCGCACGCAGAACAGCCTCCAGGCGCAGAACCTTGCCAGTCACGGCTTCGTCGTCGTGGGCTGCGACGATCTTGCCAGTGACCCCGCCACCGATCCCGACCGCGGCGTCGTCATGGACCTCGCGTCCGATGCCGCGGCCGCCGCCACGCTGGAGCGGTTCGGCCGCCACGTCGTAGGCCAGGCCGGCCGTCTCCTGGAAGTCCTCGGCGCCCTCGACGCCGGCCAGGTGCCGCTGCTGGCCGGCCGCGTCGAGTTGCGGCGCGTCGGCGTGCTCGGCAATTCGATCGGTGGCGGCTCGGGCCTGCAGGCGGCGTTGACGGACCCGCGCATCACCGCCGTCTTCAATCTCGACGGCGGCCTGTTCGGCCCGCCGGCTGACAAGATCGGGACCGAGGCCTACTTCCTGCTCTCGAGCATAGAAGCCTTCCCGTCGGACCAGGAGCTCGCCTCGCCCGATCCCTTCATCCGCCGCTACGCGCAGATCAGCGCCATGGACATCCCGCGCAACAGGCGCCGCATGGCGCGGCCGGGCAGCCACTGGGTGCAGTTGCCCAGGGTCCAGCATGTCGACCTCGCCGACGCGTTGTACGCGCCGTCGAGGCGGACGATGTTTCGCACCAACGCCAAGCGGCACGCCGTGAACGCCGCGATCCAGGCCTACGAAGTCGCCTTCTTCCAGAGCGCGCTGCTGGGTGAGCACGCGCCGTTGCTCGGCCTGGTCGGCCGCAACGATCAGACCGTCCGCTGGATCAGCCCGACGTCGCCGCCGCCAGGCACGGCCAGCGCCAAGCAATAGCCGCCTGTCGTCTGATGCAGCCACCATGTCCGCGGCGCACCCTCGGGTGCAACGACCATGGTGGGTGGCGATGTCGCGATCGAGACGTCGAACGTGTCGAGCGGGATCGACAGGCCCTTGCCGATCGCTTTCACGACGGCCTCCTTGAGGGTCCAGACGCGGAAGAAGGCCAGCAGCTGCTCCTGCGGCAGCTGCGCGCCTTCGATCGCGGCGACTTCGTTCGGATGGAAGTAGCGCCGCGCCAGGTCGAGGTGATCGAGCGGGCGGACGCGTTCGATGTCGATGCCGACCTCACGTTGTTCGCTCACGGCGAGGACGGCTTGATCGCTGGAATGGCTGAGGCTGAAGTGCACGGATGGATGATCGGCAAGCCTGGGTTTGCCGAACGCATTCTGCACAAAGACGAGCGTGCGCGGATCGAGGCCAAGATGCTCACCGAGCAGAGTGCGCAGGCGCGCGCGGACGGCCACGAAGCGGTGCCGAAGAGAGATTGTCACGAAGCTTCGGCCGCGTGCCTTCTCATCCTCGGACAGCAGCGCCTCGGCAGCCTCGAAGGACAGCGAGTCCGTCTCGATGCGCCACGACCACACCGCGACTTGATCGCCCATCGCGTCACGCAAGGGCGCGCAGGCACCCGGCTTCCTCGAGCACCGGATCGAGCCGCTGGCGGACCGACGCCGGCAGCGTGGCCAGGCGCTTGCGGAGCGCGTCGAAGCATTTGCCCTGGTAACGGAAGGGCGCCTGGGCAAAGGGCCGGCCGAGCAGTTTTACCTCGAAGGTCTCCGCACCCTCCTGCAGCGCGCGGGCGTTGGCGGCGAGGAACGGCAGGTAGGTCTCTCCCGCATGTTTGAGCAGCGCCGTGATGCCCTGGGGCAACGGCGCCGCGGCGTCGATCCAGGCGCCCTCGACCCCCGAGGCATCGTCGAGGCGCATCAGCCAGCAGAAGAGGTCGGGTGCGCGGGCGCGCATCTCGGCCGCGGGCGTCGGATCGACCGACAGGATCTGGAGTTGGCCGTAGAAGCCGAAGTCGGCCAGCGACGGCCGCGAGCCCAGCAGGAACGGCATCGTCCGCACATGGCGATCGAGCGTGTCGAGCACGAAGCGGTAGCTCTCCTCGATAATCGGCCGGTTCTGCTCGGTGCAGCCGACCAGCGCCATGCGCCCGACCTGGCGGTCGTTGAAGCCCTGCATCGCTTGCCGGCGCACACCGGCTTCCATCACCGGATCGCGCGAACTCACGACCCAGACCTGCGCGAAGTCGCGGTCGGCATCATAGTACCAGCGGTAATGGAACATCATCTTGGTGATCCATTCGTCGCCGAAATCTTCCAGCAGGTCGCTGAGATAGGCGAGGCCGGGGTCCTGGGGGATCACCGAGCGCTGGCCCGGATGCTCGCGTTCGAGCGCATGGGCGAGCGGCGTCGAATCGTTCATCACCCTTCCATCGGGAAAGCCGAGCACCGGGATAACCGGCGGCAATCCCGCCGCTACTGCAACATCGCGCGGGTTGCCGGTGGCGTGCCACACGAACGGCAGCCGGCGATAGCGCATCAACGCCCGCATCTTCACCGAGTAGGGCGACGGGTTGAAGCCGTGCAGCGCGTAGATAGCGCTCACAGCCCAAGTACCGCCTTGGCGATGATGTTGCGCTGGACCTCGTTGGAGCCGGCGTAGATCGAGGCGGCGCGGTTGTTGAGATAGAGCGGCATGGCGGTGAGACCCCACTCCGGCGTCACCGTCGGCGCGTTATGGCCGAGCAGCCGCGCCTCGGGCTCGAACGGCGCGGCGTACCAGGCCAGCGCCTCGATGCCGAGATGGTCGATCTTCTGCGAGGTCTCGCTGCCCCTGATCTTCATCGCCGACGAGGCGGCCCCCGGATTCTTGCCCTTGCTGAGATCGGACAGCACCTGCAGCTCGATCATCTCCAGCGCCTGGATGTCCATCTCGGCCTCGGCCAGCCGCTCGGCGAAGCCGCGGTCGGTCACCAGCTTGCCCGAGCCGTCGGCCGCCTCCTCGGCCACGATGCGGCGCAAGTCGTCGAGCCTTGCATAGAGGTTGGGCGTATAGGCCTCGCCGCCACGCTCGAACTCGAGCAGGTATTTGGCCACCGTCCAGCCGGCATTCTCCGGGCCGATGCAGTTGGCGACAGGCGTCCGCACATTGTCGAAGAACACCTGGTTGACCTCGTGATCGCCGGCCAGGGTCACGATCGGCTTCACGGTGAGGCCCGGCACGTCCATCGAGTCGATCAGCACGAAGGAGATGCCATCTTGTGGTTTGCCTTCCGTCGCCGTGCGCACCAGGCAGAACATGTGGTTGGCCACATGCGCGCCCGTGGTCCAGATCTTGGTGCCGTTGATCACATAGTCAGAGCCATCCCGCACCGCGCGGCACTTGAGGCTGGCGAGGTCGGAGCCCGAGCCCGGCTCGGAGTAGCCCTGGCAGAAGACGATGTCGCCCGCCACGATGCCCGGCAGGTACTTGGCCTTCTGCTCCGGCGTGCCGTACTTCATGATGACGGGCCCGACCATGCGCAGGCCCATGGAGAAGATGCGCGGCGCATCGACCGCGGTGCACTCGCGCGAGAAGATGTAGCGCTGGGTCGCGCTCCAGCCCGGACCGCCATGTTCCTTGGGCCAGCTCGGCGCCGACCAGCCCCGGCGGGCCAGCACCTTGTGCCAGCGCACACCGGCTGCAAAGTCGGCGAAGACGCCGCCGGTCTTGCGGCCGGCCTCGCGCAGGTCCTCCGTCAGACTGTCGTCGAGGAAGCGGCGGACCTCGCCGCGAAAGGCTTCGTCCTGGGCACTCAGTGCTAGATCCACGGGCTTTCTCTCCGGTTGGTCTGTCCACAGAAGCTAGCGGCGGTCGCCGCCGCCCGTCCAGAGCGCGGCTGACAGAGGCTTCCGACGGGCGGTATGGTTTGTGCGTGCCTGACAGCGTTGGTTGGAGGTCCACCATGCGTTTGTTGCTCTCCCTGTTCGCGCTCCTGTCCCTCGCCCTGCCGGCGGGCGCGCAGGACCGCAAGGAAGTCGACATGGTCCTGGCACTGGCCATCGACATTTCCGGAAGCGTCGACCCCGACGAAGCCCGCCTGCAGCGCCAGGGCTATGTCGAGGCCTTCAGCGACCCCGTGGTCATAAAAGCCATCCTGGGCGGCAACCACGGAAGGATCGCCGTCGCCTATTACGAGTGGTCCGACTCCTACGTCCAGAAGCTCCTCATCGACTGGACCCTGCTCGACTCCGAGGCGGCCATCCGCGACTTCACCAACCGCCTCGCCCGCGCGCCGATCTCGATCGCGCGCCGGACCTCGATCAGCGGCGCCATCCGCTATGCCATCCCGTTGTTCGGCCGCGCCCCCTACGACACCGAGCGCAAGGTGCTCGACATCTCGGGCGACGGCTCGAACAACGACGGCGGCCTGGTCACCGACCTCCGCCACGACGCGCTGAAGGAGCGCATCGTGATCAATGGGCTGCCGATCATGAACGACCGGCCCAACCCCTACGGCTTCCCGAGCGAGACCGACCTCGACAAGTATTACCTCCATTGCGTCGTCGGCGGCCCGCGCTCCTTCGTCGAGGTCGCCGTCAACTTCGAGGACTTCCCCCGCGCCGTGCGCAAGAAGCTCCTCCAGGAAGTGGCCGACATCGGCCCGCGGCTCGAGTACGGGCACGACTTCGACATTGGCGACCTCGGCACGCCCGCAGGACGTGACGGTGTGCAGCTGGCCCAGGGCGGGACGCGCCGCACTGCCGGTGCGCCCGAGGACTACACCCGCTTCGTGCGGCCCGAGTACGAACTGGGCTGCGACGTCGGCGAGCGCCGCAGCCGTGAATTCTGGCAGCGCCGCTTCGGCGTTTCGCCGGACTGAACGCTTCCTATCCTGCACGAGGCTGCCGCGCCTCAAGCGGCTGATCCCTTTGCCTTTTCCGCCGATTCCGCGGCCCCGGAACGGGAAACATCGTGGGACATTTTTCCGCCCGTCCGGCGATCGAAGTAATCGAGCACCCGGATGGAGGCGAGGTGGGTGAACGTCCGCCGCAGGCCGACCTCCAGCCCCTTGTAGTAGACGGTGCGCAGCTCGCCTTCCCGGACGATTGCCATCAGCCTGTCCTCGATGATGTCCCGGCGCTGCAGCAGGATCGTGTCCCAATGGCCGCGAAACTTCGGATCGCGCGCGCGCCAGCGGTAGACGGTCGACAGCGGCACCCCTGTGCGCTTGGCGGCCAGGCTGACCTCGCCGCACTTGCGCAACTGGCGCAGGAAGAAGACCCGGAGCCTGGGGGGTGTACGCCGCCGGACCGGGCCCTGCAGCACCCGGGCGAGCGCCTCCGAGTTGCCCGCCGGTGCCGCCGCCTCCACCAGCCCCTCTGGCCTTGCCGGCATTCCCGAAACTTTCACGCCCTCCATGGCCATCTCCCTTCCTGTATTGGATCGGATCTCTGGATCGGATCAATGGCCGGATTGATAGTATTTTCCTATCCTCTTGTCAAATTGCGGCGGCCGCAACCTCTGGGCGAGCACGGCGTTCTTTGTTTTCGTGTTCGCTCGCGGGGAAGGTAGAAGCCCCGCGAGCGCGCTTGCTATTGTCCACCGGGTGCTCACTTTGGGTGCCTCAGAGTCTCATCAGTCGACCCGCGCCGCGCAGGGGCAGCGGCAATCCAAGGACACAGGGAGAGGACTGGTGAGTGAGCGCTCTGTTGGTCCCCCGCCGGATGACTCCGAGTTCCTCCGAGGCGTCCTGGCGTCCTCGGCCGACTGCATCAAGGTTCTGGACCTCGACGGCAACCTGATCTTCATGAGCGAAGGCGGCAAGAAGGTCATGGAGGTCAGTGACTTCAATGCCATCTACGGCTGCCCGTGGCCTGAATTCTGGCAAGGTCCGCTGCGGGAGGCCGCAACGTCGGCGGTTGAAACCGCGAAGCAAGGCGGCACCGGCCGCTTCCAGGGCCCGGCGACGACAATGGCCGGCACGCCCCGCTATTGGGATGTCCAGGTGACCCCCATAACAGGCGCCGACGGCAGGCCGACCAGCCTTCTGTCGGTCTCGCGCGACATCACCGCCTCGCGCAACGCCGAGGAAATCGGGCGCGACCAGCAAACGCTCAATACGCTCATCATGAATTCGACGCGCGACTGCATTGTCGTGCTCGACCTCGAGGGCCGCATCCAGTTCGTCAGTCCCGGCGGCATCGAAGCGATGGAGATCGACGACGTCTCTTCCATGATCGGCGCCGAGTGGGCCAGGGTCTGGACAGGTGCCGACGGCACTGCCGCGCGCACCGCCATTGCCGCCGCACGCGCCGGCGGGACGGGCCGCTTCCAGGGATTCTGCCCGACGCTCAAGGGACAGGCGAAGTGGTGGGATGTCATCGTGACGCCAGTCGCCGGCGACGACGGCACACCTGCCCGGCTCGTTTCCGCCGGACGCGACATCACCGAACTCAAGGGCGCCGAGGAGCGGTCGCGCCTCCTGATGGAAGAGCTCACCCATCGCGTGAAAAACACGCTGGCGGTCGTGAACGCCATCGCCACCCAGACTCTGAACGGCAAGACGAGCTATGCCGAGGCCAGCAAGGCCCTGACGCTCCGATTGCACGCCCTGGCCGACGCCCACGACGCCCTGGTGAAGACCAACTGGACCGCCACGCCGGTGCGCGTGGTGGTGGACAACGCCGCCCGCCTCCACGCCAACGGCGATCCCCGGCGCTTCCACATCGCCGGACCGGATGTGACCCTGGGGCCGCGAGGCGTCCTTTCGCTCGCGCTGGTCCTGCACGAGCTCGGCACGAACGCCGTCAAGTACGGCGCCCTCTCGACCGCCGAGGGGCGCGTCGATGTCTCGTGGAAGCTGGACGACAAGGGCGAGGAGCCGCGCTTCCGTTTCGATTGGCAGGAGCTCGATGGTCCTCCGGTCGTCATGCCGACACGCGTCGGCTTCGGGACGCGCCTCATCCGGCAGAGCCTCGGGCCCGATTTCGGCGCGTCGGTCGACCTCGCCTATCGGCCCGGCGGCGTGATCTTCAGTGTCGACGCCTCACTGCGCGCGCTGCAGCGCGCTTAGCTACCACCTCATCCTGAGGAGCCGCGCGTCGCGCGGCGTCTCGAAGGGTGAGGTGAGTGCTTGGGTCGACCCAACTCGTTTCCGGTCAGCCTCTCGGAGTGAGGTTCATTCGCTCTACCCCTGCGCGTCGAAGAAGGCGTCGGCGCTCTCGACCTCGACCAGCCGGCCCTTGCGGATCTCCAGGAAGCGGGTCGCCGCGGTGCGGGTAAAATAGCGGTCGTGGGAGACGAAGAGGCAAGACACTTCGCCCTGTTCCAGTTCGGCCTCCAGCGCCTCCTGCCCCTCGATGTCGAGATGGTTGGTCGGCTCGTCCAGCAGGTAGATGTTGGGCCGCAGCAGCTTCAGGCGCAGGAACACCAGCCGGGCGCGCTCGCCGTGGCTCAGCAGGCCGATCGGCTGGCGCACCCGGGCAAAGGCGAAGCCCGCCTGGGCCAGCAGCCGGATCGCTTCCTTCTCGCTGGCCCCCTCGGCGCCGGCGACATAGTCGAGCAGCGTCACCTCGAGCGGCAGGTCGCGCATGCTCTGGTCGAAGTAGACCAGCCGGCAGGACGGGTTGAAGCGGATCGCGGCCTGGCTGTCGTAATGCTCCAGCGCCGGGTCGTAGGCCGCCGCAAGCGCCGACAGCAGCGTCGACTTGCCGGCGCCGTTCACCCCCAGCACTGCCACGCGATCGCCGGCGGCCACGGTCAGCCGATCGATCGCCAGCAGCTTGCGGCCACCGCCCGGCACCATGATGTCGAGGTTGGCGAGCCTGAGCGCCACCTTGGCGTCGATCTCGCCCTCATTCAGTTCCAGGCGGCGCTCGCGCGTGCTGTAGGTCTGGGTCCGGTCGGCCTCGATTTTCGCAATCCGCGACTCGACGGCGTTCTTGCGCTTGTTGAGGTCGGGATTCTTGACCGCCCAGACCTTGTAGCGCGCCGCCGCGCGTTCCAGCCGCTCGATCTCCTTGGCCTCGAGGCGGCTGCGCGCCGCCGCTGTCGCATCGCGGCGCAGCAACTCCTCGCGCGCCAGCGAGAAGCGGGTCTTGAAGGCATGCACGCCGTCCGAGCGCAGGAACAGCGTGCGCTCGGTCACGCGGTCCAGGCACTCGCGGTCGTGGCTCACGATCAGCATCGGAATCTTGAACTCGACCGTCAGCCAGCGCTCCAGCGTATTGATGTTGGCGAGGTCGAGATGGTTGGTCGGCTCGTCCAGGATCAGGAGGTCGGGCTCTTCGAGGCGGGCAGCACCTGCGATCAGCATCAACCGCTGCCAGCCGCCCGACAGGGTGCCGAAGACCTGCTCGGCGATCTCCGGGGCAACGCCGATCTCGTCCAGCAGCACGTCGATGCGCCAATCCTCGCCGCCGAGACCAGCCCGCTCGAGCGAGAGGCCCAGCACCTCGCGCACCGTCTGCCCGGCCAGACCCTCGGGAATGTCCTGCGGCAGGGTGCCGACGCGCAGGCCCCTGGAACGGATGACCTGGCCGGCGTTCAGCTCCAGCTCGCCGGTCAGGCATTTCAGCAAAGTGGATTTGCCCGCGCCGTTCTCGCCGACCAGGGCCGTGCGCGCGTCATCGAGCAGGAACGACACGTCCTCGAAGACGCGCCCTGCCCCGTAATAGAAACTGGCATTCTCCATGCCCAGCACGGCCTGACGCGGCGCCATGATCGCTCTCGCTGGTCTCCCGGTTCAAACAGAGCGGCGGTTTTGAGGGGCGAGCCCGCGCACGTCAATAGACCCCGCCGGCCATTGTCTTTCGCCGCCCGCCGCGTCAGCCTGCCGGATTGAGGTTCCGAGGAGAAGAAACATGGCCGTTGTAGAAACCGAACGTCACGGGCAGGTGCTCGTGGTCCGCATGAACCGGCCCGAGCGGCTGAACGCCCTCAGTCACGAGATGAGGACGGAACTCTCCAAGGCCTGGAACGGCTTCCGCCACAGCAAGGAGCTGGAAGTCGCCATCTTCACCGGCACCGGCCGCGGCTTCTGCGCCGGCGAGGACATGAAGGAGTCGCTGCAGACGGGCGTGGCCGGCGGCCAGCGGCCGGCGATCGAGGATCCGTTCATGTCGGGCAAGCTCGAGAAGCCGGTGATCGCCGCGATCAACGGCTTCGCCATGGGCGGCGGCTTCATGCTGGTCGAGCGCACCGACCTCCGCGTCGCCGTACGCGAGGCGGTGTTCGAGGTCTCAGAGGCCAAGCGCTGGCTGCTGGGCGGTTACAACCACGGCCATATCGCCAACGTGCCCTATCCCATCGCCATGGAAATGGCCCTGGGCTTCCGCTTCACCGCCCAGCGTTTCTATGAGGTGGGTTTCATCAACCGCCTGGTCGAGGCCGACCAGCTGATGCCGACCGCGCTCGCCATGGCCGAGCATCTGCTGACCCTGCCGCCGGCGTCGCGGGTCAACACCGTGCACATGATGCGCCAGATGCGTCCCGCCGCGGGCGCCGACATGGAGCGCCTGGCCGACGCCCTGCACGAGCATGGCGCCAAGAGCGATTTGATGGAATCGCGCGCGGCCTTCGCCGAGAAGCGCAAGCCCAACTTCAAGGGCTGGAACGATCCCGAGGACCGCTACAAGCTGCCGACGCTCGATTCGATCAAGTAGAGACCCGATCGATCGGGATCCGGTAGAAGCGGATGGCGTTCAGGGCAAAGAACTTTGCCAGCGTTTCCGGCGTCTCGGCCTGGAGCGCCTGAAGCATCACCTCGACGATGCCACGGAAATCCGTGCTTAGCGTCGAGACCGGCAGGTTGCTGCCGAAGATGATGCGGTCGCCGCCGAAGATGGCGGCGGCCTCGCGGACGACCCGCACATTGCTCGGGACATCCCACTTGCCGTGCGGCAGGCCGAGCTCCGAGAGCTTGATGATGACATTCGGACAGTCGGCGAGCGCTTTTAGGCCGCGCCGCCAGATCACGAGGCCGTCATCCGAGCGATCGAGCGGCAGGCCGGTGTGGTTCACCACCATGGGAATGCGCGGGAAGCTTCGCGCGACCTCGGCGCCTTCCTCCAGGTGCCAGTAGGGAATGCGCATGTCCCAGGACATGCCGTGCTTTTCCAGCAGCGCGAAGTTCCGCCGCCAGTGGTCGTCCTGCATGGTGCCGGGGGCGCCGGCGACCGATTCATTCGGTCCTGAAGACGTGACCGGCCGCGAGCGGATGCCGCGCATCAGCGGCGACCGCGCGTGGCCCGCCAGCACCTCGGCGCAATCCGGCTGAGTGAAGGTGACATGGCCCACCGCCACCGAGGGCAGGCCGTGCTGCCGGTTCACCGTCTCCAGCCACTCGGTTTCCGCGACCTGTTCATCCGCGGCACGGCCGGCCTGGATATGGACGCTGCCGATAACCTTGTAGCCGGCGAGGTCCCCGACATAGTTCGCCGGCAGATAGTCGCGGCAGATCTTGCGATAGTCGCCGAGAAAGAAATTCTTGTCGTACTGGTCCTGCTTGGTGGGATAGCGCCCGGTCTTGAGATCCCAGAGATGGTGGTGGGAATCGACGATCGGCAGCGAGAAGTCCTGTGGCGCCGGCAAGGTATCGAACAGGCTCATACTCATACCATCGGGTAGTCGTAGCGGATGAAGCCGACGTGGCGTGCGACCTTGTCGTAGAGACCCCGGGCGCGGATGTTGTTGGTCTGGGTCAGCCAATAGTATCGCGGGCAGCCACGCGCCCGAGCAGCGTCCGCCACCGCCTCGATCAGGCCGCGCGCAGCGCCCTGGCCGCGCACGGATTCATCGACGAAGAGATCGGCCAGGTAGCAGACATCGTCGAACCAGACGTTGGCCTGGAACGTGTAGTGCGCGATGCCGATCACGCGGCCTTCCAGCCGCGCGGCGAGGCCGTGCAATTCATCCGCCTTCAGCAGGCGGGCGAAAGTGCGGTCGTAGGCGGCGTCGGGCAGCACCCGCTCGTAGAAGGCGTTGTAGCCGACGGCGAGCGGCTGCCAGCCGGCGCGGTCCTGGGGTCGGAGCGGCGAAATCTCGATCATGTCGCCTTGTAGCGCAGGCGGCAGGCGCCGCCTACAGCTCGACGAAGGTCTTGAAGCCGCCGCAGGACATGCGCTTCACGTCGAACGGCATCTTCTTCATGTCCATCGTGATGCGCTTGTCCGCCATCACCTTGGCGTTGACCTTGTCGCGCTGCGCGCGTGACTTGTAGACGATGTAGGAGAACACGATCGCTTCGCCGGGCTTGGGCTTGGCGAGCTTCGGGAAGGGCCGGCCGAATTTGACATCGAGGTCGTCGCCGACGCACTCGCGGTAATCGAGCGCACCATGCTCGCGCCAGACCTTGCCGGCCCGGGTCGAGATGCGCTTGTAGGCGGCCAGGTTCTTCTTCGGCACCAGCAGCACGAAGCCATCGACATAAGACATGCGTTACCTCCTGATACTTAACTTGGTAGTTAAGCGATAAGCCAACTGCACATCGTGTGTCAATCGGGCCGGAGGACCGGCAATGCCTGCAGCCGCTTGACCGCAAACTCCAGGAACGCCTCGATCTTGGGCGCGCGATGGACACGGCCCTTGGTGACGAGGTGGACGGGCAGCGGCGGCGATTCCCAGGCCTGCAGCAGACGCACCAGCCGCCCGGCCGCGAGATCCTCGGCCACCTGGTAGGACAGGAGTTGGGCGATGCCGCGTCCGTCGCGCGCCGCGCGCAGGCGGGTCTCGACATCGTCGACCCTGAGCCGCCCGGTCATGTGCATCGGCGCGCCGCGCCTGGGGCCGGCAAAGGCCCACTCGATCGTGCCGCGCGACGTGCCGAGCAGGGCCTCGTGTTTGGCGAGTTCATCGGGCGCCCGCGGCGTGCCGCGCCGCTTGAGATAGGCCGGGCTCGCCACCCACAGCCGACGCACATGACCCACCGGCCGCACCGCGAGCGTCGAATCGGCGAGCTGGCCGATGCGGAGCGCCACGTCGATGCCCTCCTCGATCAGGTCGACGTTGCGGTCGTTCAGCAACAGCTCGACCTCGACCCCCTCATGGGCATCGAGGAAGCGCGACACGACCGGAGCGACGTGGCGGCGGCCGAACTGCACCGGCGCCGTGATGCGCAGCAGGCCGCGCACCGGCGCCTCGCGGGCGCCCGCGGTGGCGGCCTCGTAGTCCTGCATCAGCGCGCGCGCCTTGTCGTAGAGCGCGCGGCCGGCCTCGGTGGGTGCAAGGCGGCGCGTCGTGCGGTCGACCAGGCGGACGCCGATGCGGTCTTCCAGGGCGGCCAGCGCGCGCGTCACGGCAGGCGGCGAGCGCCGCAGCCTTTTGGCGGCACGGACCAGGCTGCCCTCCTCCACGATGCGCACGAAGACGCCGAGCTCGTCGAGACGGTCCATCTCATTCTTCCATAATATGGAATTATGACTTTAACATTCGTGCTCTACCCGGCGCAATCTCCGGGGCCTATCCTCTGAAGATCACATCGAGGAGGTCCGAGCATGCTGACGGGAAGCTGCCTCTGCGGCGGTGTCGCCTACGAGGCCGACGCATCGCTGGAGCGCATCGTGCACTGCCATTGCCAGACCTGCCGCAAGACCCACGGCACGGCTTTCTCGTCGGTGACCGCGGTGCCGCGCGAAAAATTCCGTTGGGTGCGCGGCCAGGACCAGCTCGGCGCCTTCGAATCCTCGCCCGGCAAGTTCCGCCGCTTCTGCACCAAGTGCGGCTCGCACATCATGGCCGAGCGCACCGCCCAGCCCACTGTGCTGCTGCGGCTGGGCTGTCTCGACACCAGGGTCGCCGACCGGCCCCAGGTCCATATCTGGCGATCTGACGCCGCCTCCTGGTACGACCCGAAACAGCAGTTTCCCGAGAAGCCGGAGGGCTTTTAATGAGCCCGCAGGATGGTGCTTCCGAGTTCCTCGCCTTCCACGGCGACGAGCTGGCGGCGCAGACGCTGGCGGGCCAGGGGCCCAAAAGCGCGCGTATGCGGCCCTTCATGCCCGAGCAGCATCGCGAATTCTTCACCGGCCTGCCCTATCTGTTCGTCGCCACGATGGACGAGCAGGGCTGGCCGGTCGCCTCGGTGCTCTCGGGACGGCCGGGCTTCGTCCGATCGCCCGATCCGGTGACCCTGCACATCGAGGGGGTTCACGACGCCGAAGGCCTTACCGCGGGTCGCAACATCGGCCTGCTCGGTCTCGACCTCACCAACCGGCGGCGCAACCGCGCCAACGGCCACGTCGCGGCTGCCGATGCGCACGGCCTTACCGTGCGGGTCGCGCAAAGCTTCGGCAATTGCGCCCAGTACATCCAGACCCGGCAACCGACGGCGATGGCGCCGACGGCGGCGCTGGTCGAGCGCTTCGAAGGGCTGGACGATGCGGCGCGGGCCTTGATCGCGGCAGCGGACACGTTCTTTGTTGCCAGCCGCTCCAGGCCTGAGATCGAGAGCGACGGCGGCCTCGACATGTCCCACCGCGGCGGACGGCCGGGCTTCGTCGGCGTCCACGGCAATACGCTCGCCATTCCCGACTTCCGCGGCAACCGCTTCTACAACACGCTGGGCAATCTGCTGGGCGATCCACGAACCGGCCTGCTGTTCCTGGACTTCGCGACCGGCGACCTGCTGCAGCTCCAGGGCCGGGCGGAGATCGACTGGACTCCCGGCAGTGCGGGACCCGAGGGCACGGAGCGGCTGTGGCGGGTCAGGGTCGAACGCGGCTGGCGCCGGCGGGGCGCCTTCCCCTTCGCCTGGACCTTCGGCGACTACGCGCCGACGACGCTCAAGACCGGCGTGTGGTGAGGGGCTGGCTGCGCAGGCGTGACACCATCGCCTCGAGTGCCAGCACGTAGGAGTCGACGCCGAAGCCCGCGATCATGCCGATCGCGGCTTCGGACGTGACCGAGCCGTAGCCGCGTTTCTCGATGTTGGTGATGTGGATTTCGATCGCCGGCGCACTGATCGAGCGCAGGCAGTCGCGCAGCGCATGGCCGGCATGGAGGAAGCCCGCCGGGTTGAACAGGATGCCGTCAATCTTGGCGCGGTCGGCCTTGTAGATCGCCGACACCGCGGCACCCTCGGTGTTGGTGTAGAGGATTTCCAGCGACACGCCGAGCGCCTTCGCCTGCCGGCGCAGCATCGCGTCCAGTTCCTTGGCCGTCGTCGTGCCGTAGAGTTCGGGCTGGCGCCGGCCCAGATATTCCATGTTGGCGCCTTGAATCAGCAGCAGCTTCATCACGTCCCCAAGTGCCCGGCAGCCACCCCCACAGGTGCATATCGGTTGTCCCAGGGAACCTTATAACAATTCTCTGACGAACTGAAACAACCGGAGTGCAGAACTGGCCTAGCGCGGCAGGGTCGTCGCCCCCATCAGCGTCTGGTCGATCGAGCGCGCGCACTGGCGGCCTTCGCGGATTGCCCACACGACCAGCGATTGGCCGCGGCGCATGTCGCCGGCGGCGAACAGTTTTGGCACCGAGGTCTTGTAGTCGACCACGTTGGCCGCGACGTTGCCGCGCGGATCGAGGGCGACGGTGGCCTGCTCGACCATGCCGGGCTTGCGCGGGCCCAGGAACCCCATCGCCAGCAGCACCAGGTCGGCTTTCAGCTGGAAAGCGCTGCCCGCGACCTCGGTCATCCGGCCCTTGTCGAAGGTCACGCGCACGCATTCCAGTCCGGTCACCTTGCCGTCCTTGCCGACCGCCTTCTTGGTCAGCACGGCGAAGTCGCGCTCCGCACCCTCTTCCTGCGAGGACGAGGTCCGCATCTTGAGCGGCCAGTCCGGCCAGGTCAGCGCCTTGTTCTCGCGCTCCGGCGGCTGCGGCATCACTTCGAGCTGGGTGACCGAAGCGGCGCCCTGGCGGTTCGAGGTGCCGATGCAGTCCGAGCCGGTGTCGCCACCGCCGATCACGACGACATGCTTGCCCTTGGCCGTGAGCGTGCCCTTGGGCGCGGCGCGGGCCTCGTCGTCGCCGGCGACGCGCTTGTTCTGCTGCGTCAGGAAATCCATGGCGTAGTGGATGCCGTCCAGCTCGCGGCCCGGCAC
>JAUXRT010000359.1 GCA_030681635.1 Reyranella sp. | reverse complement strand
CAGGCGAGTAGACATCATGGCCATGGACAACACCAATATCCGGATCCGGCTGAAGGCCTTCGATCATCGCGTGCTCGATTCGTCGACCAGCGAGATCGTGAGCACGGCCAAGCGGACGGGCGCGCAGGTGCGCGGGCCGATTCCGCTGCCGACGGGCATCGAGAAGTTCACGGTCAACCGTTCGCCGCACATCGACAAGAAGTCGCGCGAGCAGTTTGAGATCCGTACGCACAAGCGTGTGCTCGATATCGTCGATCCGACCCCGCAGACCGTGGACGCGCTGATGAAGCTCGACCTCGCCTCGGGCGTGGACGTCGAAATCAAGCTCGGCGCCTGAGCGAACAGGGACAAGGGAAGAGGAACAGACCATGCGTTGCGGTCTCGTCACCCAGAAGGTCGGCATGACCCGCGTCTTCAACGACGCAGGCGAACATGTGCCCGTCACCGTTCTGAAGGTGGAAACACTGCAGGTTGTCGCTGTCCGCTCGGAAGAGAAGGACAAGTACACCGCGGTGCAGCTCGGCTACGGCAAGGCCAAGGTAAAGAACGTGACCCAGCCGATGCGCGGTCACTTCGCCAAGGCCAAGGTCGAGCCGAAGAAAAAGCTCGTCGAATTCCGCGTTGCCAAGGACGCCGTCCTTGAAGTCGGCGCCGAGCTGGTGCCCAGCCATTTCGTGGCCGGCCAGTTCGTCGACGTCGTCGGCACCACGATCGGCCGCGGCTTCACCGGCTCGATGGTGCGCTGGAACTTCCACGGCCTGGAAGCCAGCCACGGCGTGTCGGTCTCGCACCGTTCGCACGGTTCGACCGGCAACCGTCAGGATCCCGGTCGTACCTTCCCCGGCAAGAAGATGGCCGGTCACTACGGCAGCGAGCGCGTGACCACGCAGAACCTGAAGGTCGTCGCCGTTGACGACGAGAAGGGCCTGCTGCTGGTCTCCGGCGCCGTTCCCGGTGCGAACAACAGCTACGTCATCGTCAAGGACGCCTCCAAGCGCGCCCGCCCGAAGGATGCTCCGTACCCGGCCGGCCTGCGCAAGGCTGCTGCCGAGACGGCGGCGCCCGCGGCCGATGCGGCTCCGTCGGCCTGAGGATAGGATCATGAAGCTCACGGTCAAAACCATTGAAGGCGGCAGCGCCGGCGAAATCGATCTCGCCGATGCGGTGTTCGCTGTTCCGGTCCGCAAGGACATCCTGCATCGTTGCGTCGTGTGGCAGCTCTCGCGCCGCCAGCAGGGTACGCACAAGACCAAGGGACGCGCCGAGATCACGGCGACGGCCAAGAAGATGTACGCCCAGAAGGGCACCGGTCGCGCCCGTCACGGCAACGAGGCGGCTCCGCAGTTCCGTGGCGGCGGCAAGGCGTTTGGTCCGGTCGTGCGCAGCCATGCCAGCGACCTGCCGAAGAAGGTGCGCAAGCTCGCCCTTCGCTCGGCCCTGTCGGCGAAGGCTGCCGAAGGCAAGCTGATCATCGTCGACCAGGCTGCCCTGGCTGAGCCGAAGACCTCCAAGCTGACGGCTCACTTCGGCAAGCTCGGTATCTCGAGCGCGTTGATCATCGCCGGTGCCGAGGTCGATACCAATTTCGCACGGGCGGCGTCCAACATCGCCCATATCGACGTGCTGCCGCAGCAGGGCGTCAACGTCTACGACATCCTGCGCCGCGACACGCTGGTCCTGACCAAGGATGCCGTGAAGCATCTCGAGGAGCGTCTGCAATGAGCGCCAAGCGGTACCCGGCAGAAACCGTCTCGCGCGCGCGGATGTACGAAGTCATCCGTTCGCCGCTGATCACGGAAAAGACCACCAACGGCTCCGAGCACAGCCAGGTGACGTTCCGTGTCTCGATGGACTCGACCAAGCCCGAGATCAAGCAGGCCATCGAAGGCCTGTTCAAGGTCAAGGTGAAGGCGGTCAATACCGTCACGGTCAAGGGCAAGAGCAAGGTATTCCGCGGCCGTCCAGGCGTGCGGAGCGACTGGAAGAAGGCGATCGTCTCGCTGGTCGATGGTCACAAGATCGACGTGACCACGGGCTTGTAGGACGGGGGAAGCAGACATGGCACTCAAAACTTACAAGCCGATCACGCCGTCGCTCCGACAGCTGGTCATCGTCGACCGCACGGGCCTCTGGAAGGGCAAGCCGGTCAAGGCGCTGACTCGCGGCAAGAGCAACACCGGCGGACGCAACAACCACGGCCGCATCACCAGCCACCACATGGGCGGCGGTCACAAGCGTCGCCTGCGCACCATCGACTTCAAGCGTCGCAAGTTCGATGTCGCGGCCACGGTCGAGCGCATCGAGTACGATCCCAACCGGACCGCCTACATCGCGCTGATCAAGTACGCCGACGGCGAGCTCGCCTACATTCTGGCGCCGCAGCGCCTGAAGGCCGGCGACCAGGTCGTCTCCGGCGAGCGCGTCGACATCAAGCCGGGCAATGCCATGCCGCTCGGCAACATGCCGGTCGGCACGATCGTCCATAACGTCGAGCTCAAGAAGGCCGCCGGCGGCAAGCTCGCCCGTTCGGCCGGCAACTACGCCCAGCTCGTCGGCAAGGACGCGGGCTACGCCCAGATCAAGCTCAGCTCGGGTGAGCTGCGCCTCGTGTCGGGCGAGTGCCTGGCCACGGTCGGCGCGGTCAGCAACCCGGACAACCAGAACATCGTCATCGGCAAGGCCGGTCGCCAGCGTTGGCTCGGCCGCCGCCCGCACGTCCGCGGCGTCGCCATGAACCCGGTCGACCATCCGCACGGCGGCGGCGAAGGCCGCACCTCGGGTGGCCGCCACCCGGTCACGCCGTGGGGCAAGCCGACTAAGGGCAAGAAGACACGCAAGAACAAGGCGACGGACAAGTACATCATCCGCAGCCGTCACTCGACGCGCTGACGGTAGGAGGCAAGAAAGTGGCACGTTCCGTTTGGAAGGGCCCGTTCGTGGACGGGAGCCTGATCAAGAAGGTCGAAAAGGCGAGCCAGACTGTGCGCAGCGAAGTGATCAAGACGTGGTCGCGCCGCTCGACGATCCTGCCGCAGTTCGTCGGCCTGACGTTCGCCGTCTACAACGGCCGGAAGTTCATTCCGGTGAACGTCTCCGAGGAGATGGTCGGTCACAAGCTCGGCGAGTTCTCGCCGACCAGGACCTTCACGTCGCACTCGGGCGATAAGAAGGTTTCCAGGGATTAGATGCGATGAGCAAGCAACCCACCCCACGCCGTGAGGCGGATAACGAGGCCAAGGCCGTGTTGCGCGCCGTTCGCGTCAGCCCGCGCAAGCTCGACCTCGTCGCCGCCACGATCCGCGGCAAGAAGGCGTCGTTGGCTGTGAACGAGCTGACCTTCTCCAAGAAGCGCATCGCCATCGATGTGAAGAAGGCGCTGAATTCGGCCATCGCCAACGCCGAGAACAACCACAATCTCGACGTCGATCGCCTGATCGTCGCCGAGGCGTCGGTCGGCAAGGGCCTGGTCATGAAGCGGTTCCAGACGCGCGGCCGCGGCCGTTCGGCCGGCATCATCAAGCCGTTCTCTCATCTGACGATCGTTGTGCGCGAGCGCGCCGAGGCGGAGGACAAGTAATGGGTCAGAAGGTCAATCCGATCGGCCTGCGGCTCGGCATCAACCGGACCTGGGACTCGCGGTGGTACGCCGTAGGCGGCGAATACTCCAAGATGCTCCATGTGGACATCCACATCCGCAAGATGCTGCGCGAGCGG
>JAUXRT010000350.1 GCA_030681635.1 Reyranella sp. | reverse complement strand
ATGCCGTTGGCGTCGGAGCCGGCGTCGGGTTCGGTGATGCAGATGGCGGGCTTGTCGCCTGACAGCACCATGTCGGCCGCCATCTTCTTCTGCTCTTCCGAACCGTAGGCCATGACCGCGCTGATCGCGCCCATGTTGGTCTCGACGGCGATGCGGCCGGTGACGGCGCAGGCTGCCGACAGCGCCTCGATGGCGAGCACCGCCTCCAGCCAGCCCTTGCCCTGGCCGCCGTACTGCGTGGGGATCGTCATGCCGATCAGCTTGGCGTCCTTCAGGAGTTCGACATTGTCCCAGGGATACTGCTCGGTGCGGTCGACCTCGGCGGCGCGCTTGGCCACCGGCCCTGAGGCCAGTTCGCGGGCACGGGCCTGCAGCTTCACCTGATCGGACGACAATCCTGACGCGTTCATGAAGGCTTTCCCTGGCTGTTGGGATCGATGCTGAAGATGGCGACCGCATCGCTGCGGCCACGCACGGCGACACTGCCCAGCGCTGCGAACGCGAACTCGCCATTGCAGGCCGTGCAGGTGCTTTCCGACACGAGAATGCGCGTGCCGTGGTGCTTGTTCAACTCTTCCAGTCGCGAGGCGAGGTTCACCGTGTCGCCCAGCAAGGTGAAACTCATGCGCTGGCCGGCGCCGACCGAACCGCCGATCACGTTGCCCGTGCTGATGCCGATTCGGGTGGCGAAGGCCACGCCCTGGTCACCGAAGACGCGGCCGCCGACGGCGCGCTGGATGTCGATCGCGGCGCGCACCGCAGCCGCGGCATGGTTCTCGCAGCCAAGCGGCATGTTGAAACTCGCGAACAGGCCGTCGCCGATGAAGGTATTGACCACGCCGCCGTGGGTGCGGATCGGCCCCAGCACCGTCTCGAGATATTCGTTGAGCGCCGTCACCAAGCGGTCGGGCGCCAGGTATTCGGCGATGGTGGTGAAGCCCGCGATGTCGGTGAACAGGACCGTGGCCTCGCGCGTCTCGCCGGCCAGCACGCCCTCGCCTTCGCGGCGCAGGATGGTCGAGGCCACGCTCTGGTCGACGTAGCGGCCGAAGGTCTCGCGGATGCGTTCACGCTCGCGCAGGCCTTCGATCATGTTGTTGAACTGGCCGGTGAGCTCGCCGACCTCGTCGTTGGAGGTGACGGGCACGCGCAGGCTGAGGTCGCCGCCAGCCACTTTCGTCATCGCGCTCGACAGCGCCCGGAGCGGCAACAGCAGGGAGCGGATGATGAAGTAGGCCGAGATCGCCACGCCCATCACGGCCGAGGCAATATCGACCAGGATCTCGGACCGCAGCCGCTCGGCCTCATAGGAGAAGAGGTCGGCCAGGATCGCCGCCAGCGGGCCGATCGAGATCACGATCAGCGCCACCATCAGCTTCTGGCGGTAGCTGCCGAAGAACAGGCCGAGATTTTTTCCGTAGTGTTTGAAAATGAAGGTGCAAAGGCCGGCGAGATAGTCGCTGACGACGAAGTAGGTGTAGGTGAAGTAGAAAATCGTGAGCACGCCCAGGCCAACGATGAAGTCGGCGGTCGTGGGCTTCGGTAGGATGACCGAGGATTCGACCCAGAAGGGCACGGAAAGCCGGAAAGCCCAGAGAAGGAAGGCGAGGGCGGCCGTCGCTTGCGCCGAGAGCAGCGGCAGTTGGGTGAGGCGGCGCTGGATATCCTCGAACGGGACGCGGCCCTCGAGATAGTGCCGGATGGGCTCGAAGAGGTAGCGGTCGTACAGCCAGTTGACGACCAGGAGCAACGTCACGCCGATGCCGATCGACCGCCAGGCGTTGTCCCAGGCCCCCGAAGACGCGGTGAAGGTCAGCGTGATGGCGAGGTCGAGAAAGAAGACCGACGTCGCCATCCAGAGATAGCGCCGGCGGATCGCTGCGATCTCGGCCGAGGTGGCGGGGACGGGAACGTTCATGCCCGCCGGTATATACCCGGCGGGCGCAACGTTCGAAACGTCGAAGAGGGCTAGGCGGTCAGTTCACGCGCCGTGATGCGGTACTTGAACTTGTCCGGATCGAGCGAATCGAGGAAGCCAGCCTTGTTCTCGGCCTGCGGGTACATCAGGAACGGGATCGCCGGCTCCCGGGAGCCGGGCAGCTTCACGTCGTGCGCGACGTTGAAGGCGACCCAGTTGCCTTCCCACGAGCCGAACAGCGCGCGCCGCGCCGCCACGACCTTGGGGTCGGTCATGGCGAGGTTGGCCGGCGGCTCTTCGAGCACGACTTTGCGCACATCGGCCGGATCGACCGGCGTCCAGCCGCTGCCCGCGAGCCAGACCTCGGCCCGGCAATGCTGCGCCTTGCTGATGACTTCCGAGCCGGCGCCGAGCGCCTTGAAGCCGAACTCCGACGGCGCCATCCGGATGCCGTAGACGTCGCGCGCGGGCAGGCCGACCGAGCGCGCCAGCCCGACGAACAGGGCATTGAGGTCGGCACACTTGCCGTTGAGGTTGCCGGTCCTGATCATCGTGGTGATGTCGCCGACGCCGCAGCCCAATGTCTTGGCGTTGCGGAAGGTGTTCTCGACCACCCAGTCGTAGATGGCGCGGGCCTTGGCGGTATCGTCGCGCTTGCCGCGCACGATGCCTTCGGCGGTTTCCTTGACCAGGCCGTCGGTCGGCAACAGGTCGGTGGCGGCAAGGTTGAGCTTGCGCTCGGCGTCGCTGAGCGGTGCTGCCGTCCCTTTGCCAGGGGTAACGGCGCGATTTTGCGTCTGCACCTGCGCCGTGACCTCGATCACCGGCGAGAGCTGGTCG
>JAUXRT010000348.1 GCA_030681635.1 Reyranella sp. | reverse complement strand
AAAGGACCCGCTGATCAAGCGCGAGACCCTCGAGCTGGTGCGCGCCTACTACAAGATCCGGGAAGCCCGGGTGCGCAAGCGCATCTTCGAAATGGTCAAGGCCGTGGGTGCCGCCAGCCATGCCGAAGCCCTGGGCGGCCGGAAGGCTCGCTGAGGGGCGGGGGACCGCTAAAAGGGCAGGGGGAGACGGTAGGGCGCAGGTGACCGCTCCGTGAACCCCTTGATTTTCGTCGATAATTGGAGTTTTTAGCGGCGCGGCCTCGATGGTCGATGCCGCCGCGGACGGATTTGGACGACTTGCCACCGCGAAAACAAAGGCTAAGCCGGACGTTGGCGGCCCTGCTGCCCTGCCCGGAGTCCAGCGTGAACCGTGGGAGGGCATTGTGACGCTCAAGGACTATCTTTTTACCAGCGAATCCGTTTCCGAAGGCCATCCGGACAAGGTCAGTGACCAGATCTCGGACGCGATCCTCGACGCCTTCATCGCCAATGACGTGAAGCTCGGCCATGCCGACGACAGCCACGCCAACACCCGCCTCGGCTGCGAGACGCTGGTCACCACCAACAAGATCGTGATTGCCGGCGAAGGCCGCGCCTCCGAGCCGTACATGAAGAAGTACGGCAAGCAGACGATCGTGAACCGCGAGGCGCTGAGCGAGATCGCCCGCAACGTCGTGCGTGAGATCGGCTACGACCAGGATGGCTTCAGCTATCATGGTGCCGACGTCGAGGTGCTGCTGCACGGCCAGTCGCCCGACATCGCCATGGGCGTCGATGCCAAGAAGAAGGGCGGCAATCTCGGCGACCAGGAAGGCGCCGGCGACCAGGGCCTGATGTTCGGCTTCGCCTGCCGCGACAGCGAGGAATACGAGAAGGGCTCGTTCATGCCGGCCCCGATCTTCTTCTCGCACAAGATCCTCGAAGTGCTGAGCAAGGCCCGCCGTTCGGGCGAGCTCGGCGACCTGCAGCCCGACGCCAAGAGCCAGGTGACGGTGCGTTATGTGAACGGCAAGGCCGTTGGCGCCGCCAAGGTCGTGGTCTCGACGCAGCATCGCGAGACCACTGCCAAGGGCAAGAAGTACAACTCCGGCATGATCCGCGAAATGATCTCGGGTCACGTCGAGAAGTCGCTGCCCAAGGGCTGGATGCCCAAGAAGGCCGCGGACTTCTTCGTCAACCCGACCGGTAACTTCGTCGTCGGCGGTCCAGACGGCGACTGCGGCCTGACCGGCCGCAAGATCATCGTCGACACCTACGGCGGCTTCGCGCCGCACGGCGGCGGCGCCTTCTCGGGCAAGGACCCGACCAAGGTTGATCGCTCGGCCGCCTATGCCGCGCGCTACCTGGCCCAGAACGTTGTGGCCGCCGGCCTCGCCGACCGCTGCCTGATCCAGGTCGCCTATGCGATCGGCGTCGCCGATCCGATGTCGCTCTATGTCGACACCCAGGGCACCGGCAAGGTCGACGAGCGCAAGCTGGAGAAAGTCCTCAACGACATCTTCCCGCTGCGCCCGACCAACATTCGCCGCGGCCTGCAGCTCAACAAGCCGATCTACCAGCGCACCGCGGCCTACGGCCACTTCGGCCGCAAGCCCGAGCGCGACGGCGGCTTCTCCTGGGAGCGCACGGATCTCGTGGCCGAGCTGAAGCGGGCGTTCGGCGCGCGCTAAGCTCGTCTCTTCGTCGAGACCAAGAGGCGCGCGGAGGTCCACTCCGCGCGCCTTTTCATGTGAGGAATATACCCTAAACAATTGATTCTAAGGGAATTTCGGATATTCTCGGGAGGGATGGCTCCTCTGGAGAATGGCGGCTTCCAGCAATCGGTGTGGGACGGTGAACGCCGCCAGCCGATCGATTCCCTCATGCGGGCCCTGCTCTACATCGCCCAACAGGTCGGGCGGCCGGTCGGCGAGGCCGACATCCGGCGGCTCGCGGTCCTGCCCCTCTCCGGCCTCGACGAGAGCACCTTCCTGACAGTCGGCAAGCGGCTCGGGCTGGAGGCCTATGCCGTCGATCTTGCCAGTCCCGACAATGCCGGCCGGCTGGATGACCTGCCCACGCCGTTTGCCCTGGTCGGTGCGCCCGACCAGCCCGCTTACGTCGTAGTGGCCGGCGGCGGCGGCCAATGGACCGTGCTCGACGTCGTCGAAGGCCGGGTCTGGCGCCTGGCGACCGACGAGGTGATGGC
>JAUXRT010000344.1 GCA_030681635.1 Reyranella sp. | reverse complement strand
GCCATGAGCTTTCATCTCATCCCGCTGCTTGGCGATCGTGGCGTGCCGATTGCGGTGGTCATGGCCATCATCGCGTTGATCGGCCCAATGCAGGTCGTGGGCCGCGTCCTGCTGATGGTCGGGCAGAAGCACATCACCACCATCCAGCTCGGCGCCGGAATCTATTTCGCTTTCCCGATCGCGATGACGATGCTGGCCTTGGGCGTGAGCGACGTCTATGGCCTGATCCTGTTCGCCATCATCTACGGCGTCGCCAACGGCCTGATCACTATCCTGCGCGGCATGGCAGTGCCGGAGTTCATCGGTCCCGAGGGCTACGGCGTCGTCTCCGGCGCGCTGACCATGCCGACCAACATCCTGCGCGCCGTCGGCCCGATCGTGGCCTCGCTCGCCTGGGGTGCCTTCGGTGGCTACACCGCCGTGCTGTGGGGCCTGGCCGGCATCATGCTGGTGGCCGCCATGGGCTTCGCCGCGGCGGCCGTACTGTCAACACGCAGGACCTAGAGGCTGGACCTCCGTCGTGTGGGGGCCGATGGCGGCGCGGAAGATTTTCGGGTCGATCTGGTGGATTGCCCTCTGTCTTGGGGTACAACTGCAGGGAGTGTTTTCCTGAGTTGTGTTTCCGATTCAAGACACCCCAAAGCACCGACGCGGAAGGAAACGGAAGCCATGCCGGTCTCGATCGATCCCTTCAAGACAGCGGCCCAACAGACCTATCAGCAGCTCAAGGCTGCTTTCCCTTCCGAGCAATATTTTTGGCGGTGCGGCCATTCGTTCGACACCATCGTCGACTATTTCACCAGGATCGACCCTAGCGACGCCAAAAATTTCGCGACCGTCGCCATCAACATGTACAACAGCCAGAGCGGCGCCTGGTACGACGATTTCGGCTGGTGGGGGATTTCCGGCCTGAAGGCGTCGGAGGCCGGAATATTTGGCAGCAATGACGGCGTCTTCGCCTCTATCGCAACAGCGTGCTGGACGCAGATGCTGAACAACGCCCCCTACGGCTGGCAGCGGGCGGACCAGAAGACGTATGCCCCCTATGCGCCGCGGGTCGATGGTGGCGTCTGGAACCACACCGTGGATGGGGGATGCCATCCGGGAGGACCCGATAAGCTTTGCGGCCGCCAGAACACGGTGACGAACGGACTCTACCTGGTCCTGGCGCAACGCCTGTCGCTCGACGGCAAGCTCCCGCCAGACCCGAAATACAGATTGGCGGCAAATCAGGAGTACCACTTCCTGAAGACCTGGTTCGATCTGCCGCTAATAAAGCCGGCGATGGTGCTGATGAACAACTACCTCCCGGGCCGGGCTGTCGTTCGGGAACGAGTCAGCACCTTCAAGCAGCTCACGCTGAGCATTCCGGCCGCGACGGACCCCGCTTTCAGGTCGGATCTGGCCTGGGCGGGCGATCAGGGCTTGATCCTCGGAGGCCTGGTGGATCGGATGCGCATTGTCGGCAAGGCATCGCCGGAATACCCGGAGCTACTGGCGACTGCCCGCAAGCTGATGGCCGGCACCATGGACTATTTGACCGCCCCGACCACAGAGCCGGGGATCCTGAAGCCGTGGTATCCGGACCGCAGTCCGGGCGGCGACGACAGCGACTACTGGACCGGCCCCGCAGTCTACATGCGGTATCTGCTCAATGCGTTCGAGCGCGACGACCTGAGGGCCGATCTTCTGGCGCCGGCCTATCAGACCTTCATAAAGAAGGCCGCCGAATTTGCGATGACGCACACCCCGCAGTCGAACGACACAGTTGTGGACCTGACCAACGACCTTGCTGCGCTGGTTGCCGCCTGCGTCATCCTGGCCGCCGACAACTGAACTGCCGCTGTCGGGAGACAGGGTCGGCGGCATCTGTCCGCCGACTATGGCGGGTAAGGGCTACTCCGCCGCCAGCTTGGCCGTCTTGGGCTTGAGGTGCTGCACCTTGGGCATCACCTCCTTCGACAGCAGTTCGAGCGAGTGCCGCCACGCCTTGGGGTTCTCGACATAGTCGAAGCCGAACACCAGGAGCTGGCCGAAGCCGCCGACCTCGTCGTAGATCTTCTCGATCTTCTCCACGACCGTCCTGGGGGAGCCCACGATCCAGTTGTGCCTGGCGCAGTATTCCGGGGTCACGTCCGAATCGGCCACGCTCTGGTCGTGCTTCAGGTATTCGAAGAAGCCGAACTGGGCGAGGAGCGGCAGGAAGTATTCGCGCATCATGCGGCCCATGTGCGAGCCGACCGAGAGGCGCATCGCCTCCTCGTCGGTGTCGGCCACGAACACTTCGCGCACCATGCGCCACTGGCCCCGGTCGGGCGTACGGCCTGATTTCGCTGCACCAATCTCGACCGACTCCCAGTGGCTGCGCACGTAGGCCGGGTTGAGGTTTAGGCTCATCGGGAGATAGCCTTTTTCGCCCGCGAGCTTCAGCGTGTCGGAGCCCTTGGAGAGGCCGGCGACGCCGATCGGCGGATGCGGGGCCTGCAGCGGTTTGATATGCGGCTTCAGGAATCCGAACATCGTGTCGGGCTTGGTGACGTGCCAGAACTTGCCCTTGTAGTCGAACGGCTCGGGCGAGCTCCACAGCTTCAGGATGATGTCGAGCGCCTCGCGGGTCATGTCGCGGTTCTGGCCCGACATGCCGTCGACGTTGAACATCGCCCAGTCGCTGGGCAGGCCCGAGGCGGCGACGCCGAAGTTGAGTCGTCCGCCCGAGATGTGATCGAGCATGGCGACACGGTTCGCGAGCTCGGCCGGATGATGGTAGGGCAGCAGGAAGCCGCCGGGGCCGAGGCGGATATTCTTGGTCTGCATCAGCGCCTGCGCCACCAAAAGGTCGGGCGAGGGGTGCGGTTCCCAGGGTGCGGTGTGATGCTCGCCGATCCAGGCTTCGGTGAAACCCAGCTCGTCGAGCCAGCGGATCACCTGCAGGTCCCATTCGTGGCCGTCCTTGAGCGACCTCTCAGGCGGATGAGACGGCATGGTGAAATAACCAAACTGCATCGTTTCCTCCTTTGTTGTTGAGCGAAGTCGACTACCATCGTCCGGCCAACGCAAGGGGTACGACGCATGGCAGGGTCTCGACGCGCGGTGTTCGTGTGCTGTGACGGTCTTGGACGCAATTGGGTGCGGCCCGACACGACGCCGGTCCTGGACGACCTTCGGCAGCGCAGCCTTTGGTGCGACGCACACAGCGCCGTGTTCCCGTCGGTGACGCGCGTCTCGGCCGCGTCGGTGGCGACCGGCTGCCTGCCGGCGCGCCACGGCCTGCACGGCAATCGCATGGGCCTGATCGAGGACGGCAAGATCGTCGTGCGCGATGTCGGCAACCCGGATTTCCGCACGCATATGCGGCGCGCGACAGGTGGCACGCTGCTCGTGCCGTCGCTGGCCGAACGCGTCGCCAAGGCGGGTGGCTTCATCGGCTTCTCGAACGTCTCGCCGGGCGCCGCCTATTTCCTCGACCCCGAGCATTTCGGCCACATCTACCATCGCGCCGGCTCCTACGCGCCGGGCGGCGCGCGCATCGAGGGCACCCAGGCACTCGAGGTCAGTCATGACGCGGCCGGCGACTGGGCGATGACCGAACGCTTCTGCCGCGAAGTCCGTGAGGATCGCCGGCCGGCCGCCGCCTTCCTCTGGCTCGCCGATCCCGATCACACGCTGCACGGCGTGCCGCTGGGATCGCCGGCCCATCACGACGCGCTCGCCGCCGCCGGGCGCTGCGTGTCCGAGGTTTTTCGCACCGTCGGGCGGCTGCGCGAGGAAGGCGAGGAGATCCTGCTGCTGGTCGGCTCCGATCACGGCCAGGAGACGATCGGCGCCGGCATCGCCATCGAGGATTGGCTGGCCGCGCGCGGATTGGCGGGCCTGCTGGAGGCCGGCGACGTCGCCGTCGCCGGGCAGGGCACGGCGGCGCTGTTTTATGCCACCGACCGCGGACGCGCGCCGCTCCTCGGTATTCTCGATGAAATGAGCCGTGCCGAATGGGCGGGCGAGATTCTCGCTGGCGAGCGGCTCGGCGAGCAGGGCTTTGCCGCGTTGGGTGGAGTCGTCGCCGCGGTCGACATGGCGCGGCAGGGCGAGGCGAACCCCTACGGCGTCGCCGGCCGGCGATGGGTTGCGGCCGAGCAGGGCAAGCCGGTGCCGATCGGCAGCGGCCAGCATGGCGGTTGGGGACCGGACGAGACCCGGCCCTTCCTGATGATGAACGACGGCGGGCGCTCGTCGGGCACGCTGCAGCGCCCGACCTGCATCACCGACATTGCGCCCACCATCGCCCGCTTCCTCGGACTGCCCGGCGAAGGCTTCGACGGCAAATGCCTGACGTCCTGATCCTGATCGACCAGCAGCAGGCCAAGGAGCACCCCAAGTGGGGTCCGCGCAACAATCCTGATGCGGAAAGGAATATCGGGAGGTTGCTGGCGGCGTGGCGTGCGCGAGGCTGGCCGATCCTCCATGTGCGGCACGATTCGACCTATGCCGACTCTCCCTTCAGGCCGGGGCAGGAGGGTAACGATTTCAGTCCGCTGACGGCACCACTTCCGGGCGAGACGGTGATCGCCAAGCGCGTGACCAGCGCCTTCATCGGCACCGACCTCGACGCCCGCCTGGAAGCGCTCGGCAAGCCGCCGCTGGTCATCTGCGGCTGGCAGCTCGCCAATTCGGTCGAGGCGACGGTGCGGGTCGGTGCCAATCTCGGCTACGGCATCCGGCTGCCGGGCGATGCCTGCTGGTCATGCGACAAGCGCGACCTCACCGGCCGGTTGTGGCCGGCCGAGGACGTGCATCAGCTGACTCTGGCGCTGCTGAGCGGCGAATATGCCACGGTCACCAGCGTCGCCGAGCTCCTTCGGTCGACCGGTGAAGGAAAGGGATGAACATGCGAACAATGGTCCTCGTTGCCGCGCCGGCTGGCGTCGTGGTGGGCGCCGCCGGCGTCCAGGTGCTCCATGCCCAGGCCAAGCCGCCAGCCTATGTCGTGGGCGAGATCGATATTGCCAACCCGGAGGCCTTCGAGAAGGCGTATGTGCCCAACGCCTCCAAGGCGATCCGCGACGGCGGCGGCAAGTACCTCGTCATCGGCGGCAGGTCGGTTGCGCTCTATGGCGAACCGCCCAAGCGCATCGCCATCATGGCCTTCGAGAGCCTGGACAAGGCCGAGGCCGCCTTCGCGTCGCCGGCCTACAAGGCCGCCAAGACGGAAGGCGACAAGTACGCCAAGTTCCGCATCTATGCCTTGGAAGGCATCCCGCAATAGGGACAGTCCCTCGGACGTCGCTTCGGCCCGGGAACTTTAGTTGCAAGTTTAGCAGGAATATGATAGTAATTTCGATAGGCTGACGCGAGGACTGCGCCGGCCTTTTCTATGTCGGCATGACCTGCCCGCGGCACGCCCGCGGGTCCGGCCCTGAGCCCTGGTGCAGCCGCCGCGGGTCCTTACCCGTGGACAGTCCCCAAAACGACCCCGTCTCCACGCCACGCCAAATAACGACGTGCGAACAGACACTTATACGACGCCTGGGCACAGGCGCGCCGGGGCTTGTGCGAACGACGAAGTCCGGGAGCAGCGTAAAAGCCTATGGAATAAGGCTTATCCCGAAGTCTGGCCCAACGCGGGGCACAACATTTGGCCCATTCAGGTGGGCCCAAGGCGCGAGGCAAAAGCCCGCATTCGTTGGCTCTTCGGCGTGCGGAGAGCTGAAATTCAGTCGCCAAACTTACCATCCAACACGGGCCGCCCCTTCGGGCGGCCTTTTCCATTTCAGGAGCGGAGCATGACCAACCCCAAAACAGCGGCGGAGATTCTCTATGGCAGTTCGACGACTGGATCGTTCGAGGAACTCAAGGCCCGGCGCCGCGGCTACCCGCAGGAGCCTGGACCTGATCTCGACACGCCAGAGGCCCAGAAACTTCGCGAATTCTACGATCGCCACAATCCGAGGTATCATCGCTACGATTTCAAGGAGCCTCTCTGCGAGATGACAACGCCGGGTTGCACTGCCGAAGCTGCCTATGCGGCGCTTTTGCGCTTCGCCGTGCCGGGCAATCCCAAGGCCGGTCATGCGGCCTGGGACGGACAAGAAGCAACGGCGGCGTTTCTCGGTGTGCCGGCCGGCCAGGTGACCGTGCATGTGGACGCCGACAGGAAGGCGGTCGTAAACAAAACCTTGCCCGATCACATACTTCACGATGGCTTTGCCCAGCGCCAGATCGTCGTGGAAGGCAATACCGTCTTCGTTCGTCACTACGGCGAAGGGGTGAACCGGTCCCAGGATCGGGCGGTGCAGAACAAGCTGCTCGCCCCAGCCGCCTTCCGGGAGTCGATTGCCCAGATGCGCGAGGCGCTTCAACCGGCCGGGCTGCCGTCCGGCCGGTGGCCGCGATACGGGACGCCATGAGAGACGAGGACAACGGCTTGACGAGGGAGCGCGATCGTCGCGTGCAGGGCGGCATCCTGATCGCGATGGTCGTCATGATCGTTGTTGGCGTGTTTGTTGCGTTTCTCGAAGTGCTCGGCTTCCCTGGTGCTTACCTCAGCAGTGCGCCCGAGCAACGGTCCGTCCTCGAGGTCGAGGTTCCCAGGCCCGATTGGCCGCGCTTCGTCGAGGCCACGGACAGGTTCGCAGAGAAGCGCGGCCTGTTCATGCTGAAAAGGTCGGCCGGCCCGCTGATCAAGGAGAGCGCGTCGACGGTTTGGCTTTCTTATCACGGGGACCAAGGCGTCAGCATGATAGTCGACGCCGGCAAAAAGGGTCAGTTCGTGGTCACCTTCACCGATAGGTACCGGAACGGCGCCGAGCAGATGCTCGAGCGGGCGTTCCGGGCTGATGTGATCGCGGCCGGCGGCTTCCGGCCCTTGCCTTGACGGACGTTTAGCCCAACTGGATCCAGGTCGTCTTGATCTGGGTGAACTTGTCGAAGGCGTGCAGCGACTTGTCCCGGCCGTTGCCCGACTGCTTATAACCGCCGAACGGCGTGGTGATGTCGCCGCCGTCGTAGGTGTTGACCCACACCGAGCCGGTGCGCAGGCCCTTGGCGAACTTGAAGGCCTTGTTGATGTCGGAGGTAAAGATCGCCGAGGCGAGGCCATAGATGGTGTCGTTGGCCACGGTGAGTGCCTGTTCGGCGTCCTTGACCGAGATCACCGACAGCACCGGCCCGAAGATCTCCTCCTGGGCGATCTTCATCTTGTTGTCGACGCCGTCGAACACGGTCGGCTCGATGAAGCTGCCGGCATTGTCGATGTGGACCTGCTTGCCGCCCATGGCGAGCTTGGCGCCTTCCTTCTGGCCGGCGTCGATGTAGCCCATGACCCGCTTGGTCTGGGTCTCGTCGACCATGGCGCCCATCTGCGTCTTGGGGTCGAGCGGGTCGCCCGGCATCATCTTCTGGCCGATCGCCATGACCTTGGCGAGGAACTCGTCCTTGATCTTGTCCTCGACGATCAGGCGCGAGCCGGCGGTGCAGACCTCGCCCTGGTTGAACCAGATGCCGAAGGCGGTGCGCCGCGCC
>JAUXRT010000338.1 GCA_030681635.1 Reyranella sp. | reverse complement strand
TGCTGCCGATGCCGAAGAACATGAGCTACGACGACGGCGCGGCGTTCACCATGACCTACGGCACCTCCTACTACGCGCTGAAGCAGCGCAGCAGCTACAAGGCCGGCGAGACGCTGCTGGTTACCGGCGCCTCCGGCGGCGTCGGCCTCACCGCCGTGGAGCTGGGCGCGCTGATGGGGTTGAAGGTGATCGCCGCCGTCGGATCCGACGAGAAGATGGAGATCTGTAAGAAGTACGGCGCCACGATGTTCGTGAACTACACCAAGGACAAGATGCGCGACAAGGTCAAGGAACTGACCGGCGGCAACGGCGCGGACATCATCTACGACGCCGTCGGCGGCGATGCCTTCGACGAGTCCGTTCGTTGCATCGCCTGGTACGGGCGGCTGCTGGTGGTGGGCTTCGCGGCCGGCCGGATCCCCTCGTTGCCGGCCAACCTCGCCCTGCTGAAGAGCTGCGACGTGCGCGGCGTGTTCTATGGTGCCTGGCGCGGACGCGAGCCTGCGGAAGCGCGGAAGAATTTCACCGAACTGCTGGCCTGGTATGCCGAGGGCAAGCTGAAGCCGCACATCTCCATGCGTTTTCCGCTGGAGCAGAGCGCCGAGGCGATGAACGCGCTCCTGTCGCGCAAGGCGACGGGCAAGGTCGTGCTGACGATCTCCTGAGGAGGATGCGATGGGCCGCCTGACCGGCAGGATCGCGATCGTGACGGGCGCCGCTTCGGGCATCGGGGCGGCATCGGCCAAGCTCTTCGCCGAGGAGGGCGCGAATGTCCTGGCGGTCGATCTGCCCGGCTCGGCTATCGACACCGTCCATGCTGGCAATCAGGCCATCGCGACCTTTGCGGCGGACATCACCGGCGACGAGGCGCCCCGGAACATCGTGGCCACGGCGCTGGCCAAATTCGGGGCGATCGACATCCTGTTCAACAATGCCGGCGTCAGCGGCCGTGCCTTCGTCGAGGAAATGACCGACGAGCATTGGGATAGGGTCAATGGCGTCAACTTGCGGGCGATGTTCCGGATCTGCCGCGAAGCCATCCCGGCGCTCAAGCTGCGGGCACGGGAGAAGGGGCGGGCGCGGATCGTCAACACCGCCTCGGTGATGGCATTCGATACGGACTTCGGCCTCGCCGCTTACGCGGCTTCCAAGGCCGGTGTCGGCGGGCTGACGCGCACGCTGGCGCTCGAGCTTGGCAAGTTCAACATCACCGCCAACTACGTCTGCCCCGGCGCGATCTACAGCGGCATGACGCAGACCAATTTCGACAAGCCCGAGATCCGCGCGGTGTGGGAAAAGAAGGCGGCGCTTCGCCGCCTGGGCCAACCGATCGACATCGCGCGCGGCGCGCTGCTGCTGGTCTCCGACGAGGCCGATTTCATCACCGGCCACGAGCTGGTGGTTGACGGCGGCCTCACCCTTCGCACCTAGGTGGACCCATGACCAACATCCACTCTTTTGCCGCCGACTACAGCGAAGCCCGCGACAAGTTCCTGGCAGCGGCGCGGCTGGCCGGCGCGCGCACCTTTCGCTACGACAATCCGTCCAAGGGGCCGAGGGGCGAGTCGTTGTCGACCGACGTTGCGCGCGTGGGCCCCGAGGATGCATCCAAGGTCGTGGTCACGATCTCCAGCACGCACGGCGTCGAAGGCTATTGCGGCTCGGGCTTCCAGGTCGACTGGCTGGCATCGGTGGGCGCGGCCGGACTGCCGGCCGACACCGCGGCGGTGTTTATCCATGCCATCAATCCCTACGGCTTCGCCTGGACCAGGCGCGTGACCGAGGAGGGCAACGACCTCAACCGCAATTACGTCGATCACAGTAAGCCCTACCCGGCGAACGAGGGCTATCTCGAGATCGCCGACTTCCTCATCCCGGCGGACCTGAGCGAGGCCGGCACCAAGGCCGCCGAGGCCAAGCTCGCGGCCTATCGCAAGAAGGTGGGCGAGGTCGCCTATTTCCGGGCCGTATCCGGTGGCCAGTACAGCCATCCCGACGGCATGTTCTTCGGTGGTGGCGGACCGTCCTGGTCCAATCGAACGCTGCACGTCATCACCGACAAGTTCCTGAAGGGCCGGAGCGACGTCGCGGTCATCGACTTCCACACCGGGCTTGGACCTTATGGTTACGGCGAGCCGATCACGCACTTTGACATCGATACGCCGGCATCGCGTCGGGTGCGCGCCTTCTGGGGCGAATCGGTGACCGAGTCGAAGCGCGGCCAGACCGCCTCCCAGGCACGCGACGGGCTCGGCCACTATGGCCTCAACCGCGTCCTCCTGGAGCCCGAGACACGGCTCACCATGTGCACCCTGGAATACGGCACCTTTGACCGGGAAAGCGGCCAAAAGGCCTTCCGGGCCGACCATTGGCTGCACAAGTACGGCGACCCGCTGGGCAAGGAGGCGGGGCCGGTGCGGGCCGCCATGCGCCGGCAGTTCTATCCCGACACCGATGACTGGAAGGAGGCGGTGCTGTTCCGCGGCCACCAGATCACCCGGCAGGCCATCGCCGGCATGCAGCGTCCATCCAATTGAGAAGACCCAATTGAAGCGATTGGGGACAATCGGCCTCTGAAATAGCCTTCGCGCCGCATCCGATCCTGCTAAAACCCCTGCATGCGTGCTCTGATAGCGTTGGTCGCGTTTGCGGGCGTGGCCGCGCTCAATCTTCTGTGGTGGTGGTTGCCCAACAGGCCGGTGGAGATCGCTGGCTGGACGGCGGCGCCGCTGCAAAGCGTGTCGTTCGCCCCCTATCGGCCGGGGCAAAGCCCGCTGACCCGCACGTTTCCGACGCCGGACCAGATCGAGGAGGATCTGAAGCGCCTGCAGGGCAAGGTGCAGGCGGTGCGGACCTATTCGTCGGGCGAGAACCTCGAAACCGTGCCGCAGCGCGCCGGCAAGTATGGCCTGAAGGTCTGGCACGGCGCCTGGCTGAACAACAACGAGAAGGAAAACCTCGAGCAGATCAACCTGCTGATCGACCATGCCAATAAGTACAAGGATACGATCGAGCGGGTGATCGTCGGCAACGAGGTGTTGCTGCGCAAGGATCTGACGGCCAACGAACTGCGCCGTTACATCCGCCAGGTGAAGCAGCGGGTGACGCAGCCGGTCACCTATGCCGACGTCTGGGAGTTCTGGATGCGCAACCCCCAGCTCGCCGACGAGGTCGACTTCATCACCATCCATATCCTGCCGTACTGGGAGGATGAGCCGATCGGCGTCGATCGCCGCGAACCCGACGGTCGGCTGAGCATCGATAAGCACCTGACCGACATCTACAAGAAGGTGCAGGCGCGCTTTCCGGGAAAGAAGATCGTGATCGGCGAGACCGGCTGGCCGAGCGACGGTCGCATGCGCTCCGACGCGCGACCGGGACGGGTTGAGCAGGTCCAGTACTTCTCGATCTTCCGGACCGCCGCTGAGCGCGAGAAATTCGATTACAATGTCATCGAAGCCTTCGACCAGTACTGGAAGGCGCGCCAGGAAGGCACCGTCGGGGCGGCCTGGGGACTGCTCGACGCGCAGCGGCACGACAAGTTCGAACTCGGCAAGCCGGTGGTGGCCGAGCCCCATTGGCGCATCCTCTTCGCCCTGACCACGATTGCGTCCGGCTTGCTCCTGCTCGGCTTCGTCAGTCAGCGCCGACCGACTGGATGGAAGTCGATCGTGCTCTTCGCGTTCTTCGGCCAGATAGTGGCGACCTGCTACGTGCAGGCGACGTGGATCGACGTTTC
>JAUXRT010000335.1 GCA_030681635.1 Reyranella sp. | reverse complement strand
AAAGGCACCTATCGCGGCGTCACGATCTACGAGACGCCGGCGCCGACGCAGGGCTTTGCGGTGCTGGAGATGATGAACCTGCTCGAGCCGCTGGAGCTTCACAAGAAGCCCTTCCTCGGCCCGGACTACGTGCATTTCATGGTGCAGGCCAAGCAGCTCGCCTATCACGACCGCGACCGCCATCTCGCCGACCCGCGCTTCGCCTCGGTACCGATGGAGCGCCTGATCTCAAAGAAATACGCCGACGAACGGCGCGCGCTGATGGATCCGGCACGGGCCGTTCCGTGGGATCGCATCCCCTCCTACGGCAGCCTGGCCGGCGACACGGTCTACATCGCCGTGGTCGATGCCGAGGGCAATGCGGTGTCGATGATCCATTCGCTCTACGGCGGTTTCGGTGCCGCCGTCGTGGCGGGACGCACCGGAGTCGTCCTGCAGAATCGCTCTGCCTATTTCTCGCTCGATCCCCAGAGTCCCAACCGGGTCGAGCCGGGCAAGACGCCGCTGCATACGCTGATCGCCTCGATGGCCTTCCGCGACGACCGCCTGTGGGCCGTGGTGGGTTGCATGGGCGCCGACGGCCAGCCGCAGATCCATCTGCAGACCTACCTCGCGATGATCGACCACGGCCGCGACATCCAGGAGGCGCTGGAGACGCCGCGCTTTCTCTCCGGCCGCTTTGCCATCGGCGAGGCGCGCGACACGTTGCACATCGAGGGCCGCTTTCCGCCCGCGACCCTCGCCGAACTGGAACGGCGCGGCCACATGGTCAACCGCTGGGGCCCCTGGAACGAGCTCGCCGGTCACGCCCACGGCATCACGATCGATCCCGCGAGCGGTCTCCGGGTCGGCGGCGCCGATCCGCGCAGCGACGGTGCCGCGATCGGTTATTAGAGTCTTGTGGACCGCGGGCCTGGAGGCCCGCGGTCCATCTGATTACGCCAGCGCAAAACCTTCGTAGTCGTTCTTCACCACCGTGTCGCAGGCCGCGATATAGGCCGGCAGGCCACCGATATAGGGCATGAACACGCGCGGTTTGCCCGGGATGTTGGCGCCGACATACCAGGAGCTGCAAGTCGAGCGCAGCGTGATGTTGGCGAAATCGCCGACCTGACCGACCCAGGCTTCCTGGGCCTTCTCGACCGGCTCGATCACCGTCACACCCTTGGCACGCACCGCTTCCAGGCAGTCGGCGATGAAGTCGACATGCTGCTCGATCGAGGGAAGCATGTTGGTCAGCACCGAGGGGCTGCCCGGGCCGGTGATGGTGAAGAGGTTGGGAAATCCCACCACCGTGAGCCCGAGGTACGACTTCGGCCCCTCGCGCCATTTGTCCTTCAGGGCGACACCGCCGCGGCCACGGATGTCGACTTTCAGCAGCGCGCCGGTCATGGCGTCGAAGCCCGTGGCGAGTACGAGGCAATCGAAAGTGTAGTCCTGCCCCTTGGCGCTGAGGCCGTTCGCCGTGATGCGTTCGATCGGCGCGTCGCTGATGTCGACCAGCGTCACGTTCGGCCGATTGAAGGTGTCCCAGTAACCATCGTCCACGCAGAGTCGCTTGCAGCCGATGATGTTCCTCGGCACCAGCGCCTCGGCCGTCTTCGGGTCCTTCACCACCTGATGGATCTTGGCCCGCACGAAGTCGGCCGCGGCCTTGTTGGAGTCGTCGTTCAGCAGCAGGTCGGAGAACGACGCCATGAACCCCAGGCCGCCGTAATCCCAGCGCGCCTGGAATTCGCGGTTGCGCTCCTCTTCCGGCGTGGCAACAGCCGATGCCATGTTGATCGTGAAATCGATGCCGGAGGGCTTGGTCTTGGCGCGCTTGCGCATC
Organism: Reyranella sp.; assembly: GCA_030681635.1. Classification (GTDB taxonomy): domain Bacteria; phylum Pseudomonadota; class Alphaproteobacteria; order Reyranellales; family Reyranellaceae; genus Reyranella. The sequence continues at coordinate 687 of JAUXRT010000335.1, read as the reverse complement.
TCGGGGTAGCTCGCCTTGACCTGCCGCACATAGTCCGGATCAAGCGGCTTGTTGTGCGCCGGCACGGTGTAGTTGGCCGTGCGCTGGAACACGGTCAGGTGTTTGGCCTGGCGCGCCATGATCGGGATCGACTGGATGGCCGATGAGCCCGTGCCGATCACGCCGACGGTCTTGCCGGTGAAATCGACGCCTTCGTGCGGCCAGTTGCCGGTGTGATAGGTCGGACCTTTGAAGTCTTCGAGGCCGGGAATCATCGGCGTGTTGGGTGAAGACAGGCAGCCCATCGCCGTGATGACGAAGCGCGCCGCGACCTTGTCGCCTGTGTTGGTCTCAACCCGCCAGACGTTCGCCGTCTCGTCGAATACCGCAGCCGTGATCCGGGTCTCGAAGCGGATATCGCGACGGAGGTCGAAACGGTCGGCGACGTGATTGGCGTAGCACAGGATCTCGGGCTGGGTCGCGTAGCGCTCCGTCCACTCCCATTCCTGCTGCAGCTCGGGCGAGAACTGGTAGGAGTATTGCACGCTCTCGACATCGCAGCGCGCACCGGGATAGCGGTTCCAGTACCAGACGCCGCCGACATCGGTGGCGGCCTCGATAACCCTGGCTGTGTATCCCATGCCGCGCAACTGTTGCAGCATATGCAGGCCGGCAAAGCCCGCACCGATGATCAGGACGTCATATGGT
>JAUXRT010000327.1 GCA_030681635.1 Reyranella sp. | reverse complement strand
CCCATGGACGCCTATCGCGACGAGGAGTTCTCGCCTGGCTCCTCGGTCGGCACCGACGAGGAGATCCTGACCTGGATCCGCAACAACTCGCAGACCGCCTATCACCCGATCGGCACCTGCCGCATGGGACCGGCGGGACAGAACACCGTGGTCGACGACAAGCTCAAGGTGCACGGGATCGAGGGGTTGCGCGTGGCCGACGCCTCGATCTTCCCGACCATGCCCTCGGGCAACACCAATGCGCCCTCGATCATGGTCGGCGAGAAGATGGCGGACATATTGAAGGCGGCGGCCTAGTTCGTCGCTAGGGGCCGCCCAGCCTTCGCTTCACGTCGTCGGGGATGGCGATCGCCTTCAGCGAGCGGGCATCGCCGTCCTTGCGCGCCCAGATGCGCGTCTCCGTGCCTTCAGCGGCGATCTCACCTGAGGCGTCGCGGAAGACGTGGCTGATGGTGAAGGAGCTGCGGCCGAACTTCGCGACCTGGCTTTCGATGACGAGGGTCTCGCCGGTCTGCGAGGCGCGCTTGAAGGAGCATTCGGCATGAACCAGCGGCGTGCCCTCCTTCCACTGCCCGCTCGTGATGTCATCGCGCTGGAGGCCGGCTGCCAGGAACAGGCGGTAGGTCGCCTGGTCGAACCAGCGGAAATAGGCGGGATAGTAGACGATGCCGGCGGGGTCGCAGTCGCCCCACTCGACGGTGACGGTGTGGCTGCTCTTGAGCGGCATCTTCCCTAACCCGCCGCCGGCCGGCCGGTGATGAACGCCGTCCCCGACATGCCGGCGATCAGCGTGCCGTCGGCGCGAACGACGTCGATCCGGTAGTTGGCGATCCGGGCGGAGCGCGCGATCTCGACGGCGGTGGCCGTCAGCGTGTCGCCTACCCGTGCGGCGGTGTTGTACATCATGTGAACGTCGATCCCGGCCGACATGACGCCATGGGAATTGCAGGCATAGCCGAAAGCGGCGTCGGCCAGGGTGAAGGTGAGGCCACCGTGGCAGACGCCGTTGAAGTTGACGTGACGCTCCTCGACCTGGACCCGGGTGACGGCCCGGCCGAGGGCCGCCTCGACCACTTCGATCCCGAGTCCGCGCGTGAAGGTGTCGCGCCGCGCAAGCGCCGCGGCATCGAATTTGGTCATTCGGCCGCGCTCCGCAGCGGCTGGGATGCCGAGGCAATGGCCGCCAGGGTCCTCGACAGCGACTCGCCGTCGGGATCGGCGAGCGCCGCCACGCGCGCGTTGGCCACGGCATCGGCGGCGGCACGCGGAACCAGGCGGCCGGCCAACGCCGGCGCGATCACCTCGTCAGCGATGCGCCGGTAATTCTGCAGGCCGCGCTTATACGTGTCGCCATAGCCCTTGATCAGGCGGGCCGACTCCGCGATCTCGCGCGCCAGATCGGTGCCGATGGGCGCGGCGGCGCGGATCGCGGCAAGCCAGCGTTCGATCTCGGCCTGCTCCTCGACGAAGCGGAAGGAATGCGGCCGCCACCAGCGCAGGCCGGCGAGCAGGCGCAGACGCAGGAAGCCCCACACGGTCGTGCTGCGCACATGCATGGAGATGTGGAAGGGCCGCCGCCTGAGAAGCCAGCGTGCCGCCGCGGGCGGCAGCATGGCAGCGATTTCTTCGTTGCCCGGCTTGAAGTGCTCGGTGATCTCCAGGGGTTCGTGCGCCTTGGCGCGAACCTCGGCGCGAACGCGCTCGATGCGTTCACGCGACGTCTTGGCCTGGGCCACGCGGATCACATCCTCAAAAGACATGCGCACGGCCAGATGACGCGCCACCTCGCGCACCAGGTCGGCCGGCAGGCCATTTAGCCGGTCGAGATAGAGGGCGGCATACTTGCGGTCCTGATAGGCAGCGAGGCGCCGGATGCCCTCCTCCACCACGTCGAGGCTGGCGGCCGGAAAATCCCTGCGGGCGCGTGCGATCAGATCCTCGACACCCGACGTCGCGGCCTGGCGTTTGTGGTGCTCGCGCACCGCCTGCTCCAGTTCACCGCGCGCATGGCCACGGCCGAAGGCGAAGGCGGCAAGGTTGGTGTCGACGGATTTCCCGGCATGCCGGATCGCCGCCTCGAACGCGGCATCGGGGATCGGCAGCCGGCCCGAGCCCGCCAGCGCGCCCAGCAGTACGGCGTTGATGACGCCGCCGGATTCCTCGGCGGCCTGGTCCATGTCGAACAGGATCTGCGTCCGGCTGCGCTCCTTCACCGCCCGCAGCAGGCGGCCGACGTCGAAGCTGCCGTCGCCCATCGCCATGCGCTCGCCGATGGCCAGCACGCGATGGGTGGAGGCGATCAGCGTCGTGCGCTCGGGCGTCACGAAGCCGTTGAAGATCATGCGGCCGGCTTCCAGCAGCTCGGTGGCCAGCGCCACGTCGACCTCGCCGATCGCCGGATTGAGCGCCAGCACCTGTTGCGCCGGGCCCGACGACGGCATGACCTCGAGATAGTAGGTGGTGGCGCCGGTGCGCTGCGCCACGCCCGGAATCTGCGTCGCCTGGACGCCGAGCCCCTGGCTTTGTGCGGCGGCCACAATCCAGTCGCAGAGCACGCCGCCGCCGTCGCCGCCCAAAGCACCGATCAGGATCGTGACGGGCTTAGGCACTCGTCATGGCTCCGATCACCCGCGCGCGCACCCGCCACTTCAGGCGGTCCCACCAGCTCGCGTTCTGCACGATGTCGGCCGTGTAGAAGGACGGGCAGAGCACGGCGGCATCGGCCACCTCGCCGCAGAGCCCGCAGCCGACGCAGCCATTGTTGACGTGCGCGACGGGGTCGGAGCGCAGCGGATCGGGGCTGGGCTTCACCACCAGCGACGGGCAACCGGAGAGGCGGATGCAGGAATGGTCGCCGGTGCAGACCTCGTCGTCGACACCATAGCGCGTGCGAACGACGCGCTCGCCGCGCTTGAGCTGCGCCGCGATCTGCGGACGGATGCGGCGTTGGCGGGCGAGCTGGCATTCGCCATCGGCGACGATGACCTTCAGGCCCTTGTCGTCGGTGTTCATCGCCTCGCGCAAGGTGCCGAGCATGGTGCCGACATTGTAGGTGCGGATGGTGCGCAGCCATTTCACGCCCATGGCCTTCAGCGTGGCCGCGATATCCGACGTGGTCTCGCCGTCCCGACGGTTGCCCGCCGTGTTGGGAATGAACTGCGCGCCGGTGGCCGAGGTGTAGCCGTTCTGCATGATGACCAGCACGCGGTCGCCGCGGTTGAACATCGCCGAGGCGACGCCGCTCAGCAGACCGTTGTGCCAGAAGCCGCCGTCGCCCATCACCGAGATGGTGCGCCGCTCCATGATCGGGGCCACGGCGCCCGCCGCTGCGAGCGACATGCCGAAGCCCAGGATCGAATTGCCGAGGTTGAAGGGCGCCAGGGTCGCAAACGAATGGCAGCCGATGTCGCTCGACATGTGGACCTTGCCCACTTCGCGCTCGAGCAGTTTTATGGCCGAGAAAACGGGCCGCTCGGGACATCCCGTACAAAAGCCCGGCGGCCGCAGTGGCAACGGCCCGCCCAGCAGGCGCTGTGCCTCGGCACGGCCGGCGCGTGCCGCCTCGAAGCGCTCGCGCGGCTTGGACAGGTCGATGTCGTTGGCCGATAGGGCGAAGAACTTCAGCAGCCCCTCGGTCATCACCTCGGCAGTGTATTCGCCGGCCATCGGCAGCACATCCTTGCCGTAAATCTTGGTGTCGATGTCGCGCTTGCGCAGCAGCGCATGGACTGCCTGTTCGATGTAATCGGGCGCCCCCTCCTCGACGATCAGCACGGCGCGCTTGCCCTTGCAGAAATCGGCGATCTGGTCGGGCACCAGCGGATGGGTGACGTTCAGCACCAAGGTCGGGATCCGGCCTTCGAGCTCCAGCCGGTCGAGACCGCGCAGCGCCACGTTGGTGATGCCGCCCTGCACGATGATGCCGAGATCGCTGCGCGCGCCGGGCAGGAACTCGTTGAGGCCATGCTCGACGATGAAGCGCTGGGCGGCGGGCTGGCGGACCTCGACCTTGAGCTTCTCGTGGGCGTAGGTCGACGGCGGGTGCGAGATGCGGTCGTAGTTGTGCGCCGCCGGTTCGGCCAGCCGATGGTTGCGCGAGATCGCCGGCGGCTTGTTGTCCTTGGCGACGAACTCGCCCGTGACGTGGCAGGCGCGGATGCGCAGCTCCATCATCACCGGCGTGTTGGTGGCCTCCGACAGCTCGAACGCCATCTCGGTGCAGCGCACGATGGTCGGCAGCGACGGCCTGGGGTCCATCAGCCAGAGCGAGGATTTCAGCGCATAGGCGTGGGCGCGTTCCTGGATGACGGAAGCGCCTTCGCCGTAGTCCTCCCCGACCACGATCAGCGCGCCGCCGATCACGCCGGGCGAGGCGAGGTTGTAGAGCGCGTCGGCCGCCACGTTGGTGCCGACGATCGACTTCCAGGTGACGCAGCCGCGGATCGGATAGTTGATCGAGGCGCCGAGCAGCGCCGCCGCCGAGGATTCGTTGGTGCAGGTTTCGAGATGGACGCCGAGTTCGTCGAGCAGGTCCTGAGATTCGACCAGCACGTCGACCAGATGCGACACCGGCGCGCCCTGGTAGCCGCCGACATAGGCCACGCCCGCCTGCAGGATCGCCTTGGTGACGGCCAGGATGCCTTCGCCGCGAAAGACCTCGCCCTCGCCCAATCGCAGCGCGCGTACCTCCTCGGTGAAGGAGCGCTCGGGGTTGGTGCGTTGGGCGACGGCAAGCTGCGGTTGATCCAGCATGCCGGGATTATAGGGGCTAACGGCGCCGCCGACGATCCCGTTTGCCGCCCTGGACGCCGGCGGCACGGGCCTTGGCGATCAGGTCGCGAAACGGCGCCAGGAGCTTTTCGCGCAGGTTGGGGATGTCCTCCACCGCCGACAGCGCGAGGGCCACGGCCTCGAGCGTCGAGACCGCATCGGGCCGCGCTTCCTGGCGCAGACTGCCGTAGAGCGACGGCCCATCGGGAACGACCACGAAGCGGCGAAGCTTGGTCAGCCAGGCGTTGCGCCACCACAAGGCCTTGGCCTGCGCCCAGTTGCCGTCGAGCACGACCAGCCCCGCGAGGCCGGACAGCGCCATTTCCTGGTTGGGTAGCGTCTCGCCCTTGCGATCGACGGCAATGAGCGGCCCCTGCCCGACGGCATGCGCCGACCCGAGATAAAGCACCCCCCAGTCGCGCACCTCCGCAGGCTCGCCCAGCGCATGGCCCAGATTGCGCCACGACAGGCCGACGGCGATCCTGGCGCTGGCCAGCGTGCGGCACAGCAGGGCCGCCGTGCCCAGCGCATGGTCCTGCTCCTGCGGATGCTGCAGGACGAGGACCGTCACCTTGTTGTCCACCGTTTCAGACATGGTCGAGGTATAGCCTCATGAGTAGGCTGAGGCGATGTCCGTTGCCGTCCTGATCCATGACAGCGTCGTAAAACTGCCGGCCGAGGCCGACGGCGCCGTCGTCATCGGCGGCAGCCATGCCGCCACCTATGCCGCCTACATGTCGGCCAAATACGGCTGCCGCGCCGCCATCCACC
>JAUXRT010000324.1 GCA_030681635.1 Reyranella sp. | reverse complement strand
GCCAGTGGTCCGGACGTGCGCGCTACCCCAATTTCTAGCGTTTCCCCCTCCGAGCCACAAGGCGACGAGGCTGCTTCGACGCGCCCTCGGCCGGTGGAAAACAACGCGCTCCGGATGGCGCCTCGGACAGTAAAGGTTCTGCTGCCGCTGCCGCTGGCCGATGCCTACGACTATCGGGTGCCCGACGGCATGGAGGTGGCGGCGGGCCATTTCGTCGTCGTGCCGCTGGGCAAGCGCGAGGCGGTGGGCGTGGTCTGGGGCGAAGGCTCGGGCGAGGTGGCGCTGGAAAAGCTGCGCGATATCGCCGAGATCCTGCCCGCCCTGCCGATGGCCGATGCGCTGCGCCGCTTCGTCGACTGGGTGGCAGCCTATACGCTGGCGCCCTCGGGGCCGGTGCTGCGCATGGCCATGAGCGTGCCCTCCGCTCTGGAAGCCCCCAAGACCGAAACGATCTACCGGCCTGCCGAAACGTCGGGCGACGAGGCACTGAAGGTGACCGCCGCCCGGCGCCGCGTGCTGGAAGCGCTGCGGGACGGGCCGGCGATGCCGGCGGCCGAGCTTGCCCATCTCGCCGGCGTCGGCACGTCGGTCATCAAGACCATGGCGTCGGTCGGCCTGCTCGAAGCGGTCGAACGCACGATGCGGCGCTCGTTTCCGCGGCCCGACGGTGAACGGCCCGGCCCGACGCTCTCGCCCGAGCAGGCGAGTGCCTCGGAGGCGCTGGTCGACAAGGTGAAGGCCGACGCCTTCTCCGCGACCCTGCTCGACGGCGTGCCGGGCGCCGGCAAGACCGAGGTCTATTTCGAGGCGATTGCGGCGGCATTGGCCGCCGGCCGCCAGGCGCTGGTGCTGCTGCCCGAGATCGCGCTCACGGCGCAGTGGCTAAAGCGTTTTGAGGACCGCTTCGGCGCGCCGCCGGCGCCGTGGCACTCGGGCCTGACCGGGCTGGAGCGCCGCGAGACCTGGCGCGGCATCGCCGAGGGGAGAGTAGGCGTCGTGGTCGGCGCCCGCTCGGCACTGTTCCTGCCGTTTTCGAAGCTCGGCCTGATCGTGGTCGACGAAGAGCACGACGGCTCCTTCAAGCAGGACGAGGGCGTCTCCTATAACGCCCGCGACATGGCGGTGGTGCGGGCCCGGCTGGTCGCGGCGCCGATCGTGCTGGCCTCGGCCACGCCCTCGCTCGAAAGCGTCGTCAACGTCACGGCGGGCCGCTACACCGCGCTCCATCTGCCGGGGCGTCACGGCGGGCAGCAACTCGCGCGGCTGACGCCGATTGATCTCCGGCGCGAACAGCCGCCGCGCGGACGTTGGCTCTCACCGCCGGTGGTCGAGGCGATGAAGCAGACGCTGGCGGCCGGCGAGCAGTCGCTGCTGTTCCTCAATCGCCGCGGCTACGCGCCGCTCACCCTCTGCCGTGCCTGCGGCCATGGGCTCGAATGCCCGCAATGCTCGGCCTGGCTGGTCGAGAATCGTTTCCGGCGCACGCTGGTCTGCCATCACTGCGGCCATACCGAGCCGCCGGCGCATGCCTGCAAATATTGCGGCGCCGCCGACCAGTTCGTGGCCTGCGGTCCCGGCGTGGAGCGGCTGGCCGAGGAGGCGCTGGAACTCTTCCCCGAGGCACGATTGGAATTGTTCACCTCGGACTCGCTGATGAACCGCGACGAGGCGTCGGCCGCAGTGGACCGCATGATCGCGGGCGAGATCGACATATTGATCGGCACGCAAATGGCGGCCAAGGGCCACCACTTTCCCAATCTCACCCTGGTTGCCGTAATTGATGCAGACCTCGGCCTGAACGGCGGCGATCTGCGCGCCGCGGAGCGGACGTTTCAGCTTCTCTATCAGGTGGCGGGCCGCGCCGGCCGCGAGGACCGGCCGGGTCGCGCGCTGGTGCAGACGCACATGCCCGAGCATCCGGTGATGCAGGCGCTGGTCTCGGGCGACCGTGATCGCTTCGTGGCGGCCGAGCTTGCCGACCGTGCCGCCGCCGGCATGCCGCCCTATGGGCGCCTCGCCTCGCTCATCATCTCCGGGCCCGATCCCGCGGCGGTCGATGGCGTCTGCGCGGCCCTGGCGCGTCGGGCACCCCAGCAGCCGGGCGTCACGGTGCTGGGCCCGTCGACCGCGCCGCTCGCCCTGTTGCGTGGCCGGCACCGCCGGCGGTTCCTGCTGAAGGCTCCCCGGGAAACGGCGCTGCAGCCCCTGTTGCACGCCTGGCTGGAGCGGATCGGACTGCCCGGATCAGTCCGTCTGCAGGTCGATGTCGACCCCTATTCCTTCCTGTGACACTGCGCGCGGAAAAACCGCGGTAATACAGGCCTTTGGCAATCTTGCGCGTGGGAAAACCGCATGGTAGCAACGCGCGCTTTTCCGGGGTGGGGGCGAGAAGTTGCGCGACACGTTCTCCTGGGGAAAGTTCTGCCGGAACAATGGCTTGCCGGCTGGACGCAACGGTACTTGGAGAGGCTTTTAACGTGTCAACTGCTACCTCTGCCACGACCGGCGTCGCCGGACGCTACGCCAGCGCCCTTTTTGACCTGGCCGACACTGCCAAGTCGCTCGACCAGGTCGCACAGGACCTCGCCACATTCCGCAAGCTGGTCGCCGAGAGCGCCGATCTCGCCCGCCTCATCGCGAGCCCGGTGATCGGCCGCCCGCTGCAGGGCAAGGCGCTGCTGGCCGTGCTCGATGCCGCCGGCATCTCCGGCCTCACCCGCAATTTCATCGGGACCGTGGCCGCCAACGGCCGCGCCCGTGAACTGGTGGCCATGGCCACGGCATTCCTGGCCGAGCTGGCCAGCCGTCGTGGCGAGACCACCGTGGCCGTCACCTCGGCCGTGCCGCTTTCGCCGGCCCAGCTTCAACAGCTCACCGACACGCTGAGCAGCGTGCTGGGAAGCGCCAAAGTCTCC
>JAUXRT010000323.1 GCA_030681635.1 Reyranella sp. | reverse complement strand
ACCATCCTGCCGACGCTGGTGCCGCGGCCCTACGGCGAATACATCGACGCCATCATCGATTCGGGCATCAAGATCGTCGAGACGGCGGGCAACAATCCCAAGCCGTTCCTGCCCAAGCTCAAGGAAGCCGGCATCAAGGTGATCCACAAGTGCACCTCGGTGCGCCATGGCATCTCGGCCGAGAAGGTCGGCGTCGACGCCATCTCGATGGACGGCTTCGAATGCGCCGGCCACCCCGGCGAGGACGACGTGCCCAACCTGGTGCTGCTGCCGGCGGCGGCCGACGCCATCAAGATCCCGATGCTCGCGTCAGGTGGCTTCGGCGATGCGCGCGGACTGGTCGCCGCCCTGGCGCTGGGCTGCGACGGCATCAACATGGGCACCCGCTTCATGGCGACCAAGGAAGCGCCGATCCACGACAATGTGAAGAAGGCGCTGGTCGAGAGCGACGAGCGTTCCACCGCGCTGATCTTCCGGACCTTGCGCAACACCAGCCGCGTCTACGGCAACTCGGTCGCCAAGAAGGCGATCGAGATGGAGCATGAGGGCAAGACCATCCAGGAGATCGGCCCGATCGTGGCCGGCGCCAAGGGCCGCGTGGTCTACGAGACTGGCGACATGGAGCACGGCGTGTGGTCGGCCGGCACGGTGATGGGAATCATCAATGACGTTCCCTCGTGCAAGGAGCTGGTCGAGCGCATCGTGGCCGAGGCCGAGGAAATGATCCGCGGGCGGCTGGCCAAGGCGATCGCGGCTTAAGCGGCCTCGCCTACACCGCTGGCGCACGCCAGCGTTTAAAACCGCGCCAGAGAAGGCCGCCGGCCGGCGGCAGGAGGCAGAGGCCGGCGACCATGATCGCCAGCGCCGCCACGAAGCAGCCCCAGCCCCGCTGCGCGCCGACGACACAGGCCCAGTCGGCGGCCATGAAGCCGAGCGCGGCCAGCATCACCGGATTGGCGAACACCGCGACCGGCCAGAGCTTCCAGGCCGCAGCCTCGACGCCCGGCCGCCACTGGCAGATGAAGCTGCTGACGAGCGCGCCGCCGAACAGGGCCAGGCCACCCACGAAGGCCGCCTCGGGATCGAAGAACGCGCCCGCGACGGCGCCGGTCATGACGGCGCCGATCAGGTGACCCATGACGAAGGGGTGAATGCGCAGCATGGCCTCATGTTGCGATCAGCCTGGCGACCGCTTCCGGATGGGTGTCGAGCATACCGTGATTGGCGCCGGCCAGTCCCTCCATTCGCGCATTGGGCAATAGCGTCACCAGGGCCCGCGCGATCGAGCGCACGATCTCCTGGCTGGTCTCGCCGTCGACGATCATCACCGGGCACTGCAACGCGGCCAACTCTGCTGCCGTGCTGGTGCCGAGGAAACTGCTGCGGACGTCGATGGCGTTGCGCGCCGCCGAGGCGCTGAGGTAGCCGCGCACCGGATCGGGCATGCGACCAAAGGCGCCGTCGCCGAACCAGTAGTCGATCATCAGCCGCACGACCTCGGGCTCGCCCGCGGTAGCCCGGCGCGCGTAATCCTCGAAGTGAGCGGCGGCCGGTTTCAGCGCGGCCTCGTCGCCCGTGAGCTGCAGCGCCCGGAAATAGACCGGCTCGAGCAGCACGATCCGCTCGACCGCGCCGGCCTGCACTTGCAATGCCGCCTGCAGGGCGATGTTGCCGCCATAGGAATGGCCGACCAGGCGCACCGGCGCGCCCAGCGAATCGGCCAGCCGCTCGACCAGCCGCGCCACGGCAGCGCCCATGGCGTCCATCCGCCCGGCCGGTTCGTCGGCCTCCAGGCGGTCGGAGCCGCCATAGCCCGGCAGATCGGGGCAGATCGTGCGGAAGCGATCCTTGAGGTGCGGCACCACGCGCGCCCACGAGCGACCCTCGCCGGGCGAGCCATGGACCAGGACCAGCGGCGATCCGCTGCCGTCTTCGCGATAGGCGAGCTTGCGGCCGCCGGGCAATTCCAGATTGGGCATCGGTGTTTTCCATCCATGACGAGAGCTGTCGAGTTGCCGTGCACCGCCGGTTTCCGTCGATGACCAGTCCGCCGGTTTTCTTGCTCATTCCGCCGGGAATGGCTCCCGGGGTATTTCCATGTACATACATGCAATGTATAGGAGGGCGCAATGTCGAAGAGAATGCACTCCCCCAAGACGCTGCGCACCGACGCACGGGTGGCGCTGGAAGCCTGCGCCGGCTGGAACGCCCGGCTGGCGGCGCGACGCATCAGCCAGTTCCTCGAGCAGCGCATGGCGGGCTCGGGGCTCACCTTCGCCCAGTTCGGGCTGATGGCCGAGATCGCTTCGGCGGCCGACGACACCATCACGGCGCTGGCGGAGCGCATGGGGCTCGACCAATCGACCCTGTCGCGCACCTTGCGCACGCTCGAGGGCGATGGTCTGGCCGAGATCGCCATCGTCGAAAGCGATCAGCGCAAGCGCATGGTCTGGCTGACGGAGAAAGGCGCACACCGGCTCGAAGCATCCCTCGTCTCCTGGCGGCAGGCCCATGCCGAGCTGGGCAAGATCCTTTCGACCGATCTCGTGCAGCGGCTGGCCCTGGAGGCCCAAAAGATATGACGACCAACACCGCCCAGCTCGACAGCCGTACCGCCTGGATCACCGCGACGGCGGCGCTGGTCATCCTCACGCTCTGCTACGGCGCGCCGCTGGTCTCGGTGGTCGCCATGAAGCCGATCGCGGCCGAGCTCGGGACCTCGCGCTCCGGCCCCGCCGGCGCCGGCGCCGTCGTCTATATCGGCGCCGCGATCGGCGGCATCGTGGCGGGCTGGCTGGCCGGCAAGCTCGGCGTGCGCCGGGTGGTGATGTTCGGCGGCACGATGGTGGCCGCGGGCCTCGTGCTCTCCGCCTCGGGCGGCATGCTGGAGCTTTACGCCGGCCACGGCGTGCTGATGGGCCTGTTCGGCACGGCGTGCATGTTCTCGCCGCTCATCACCTATGTCAGCCGCTGGTTCGAGCGCCGCCGAGGGGCCGCGGTGGCGTTGATCTCGTCGGGACAGGCCGTCGCCGGCGCGGTCTGGCCGCCCCTGCTGCAGCTCGGCGTCGATACGCTCGGCTGGCGCTGGACGATGGTCGCCTTCGCCATCCTGGTGGTCGTCGCGGTGGCGGCGCTCACCGTCATCTTCCTCCACCCGCCGCCCGAGGAATCGGCGGCGGCGGTGAGTGCGACCGACCGGCCGCAGTCGAGCGGCGAGGTGCTCGGCATGCCGCGCAACAGGCTCATGATCCTGCTGATGGCCGCCGTGTTCTGCTGCTGCGTGCCGATGGCCGTGCCGATGCATCACGTCCCGGCCTTCTGCAACGACCTCGGCATGACGCCGCAGTACGGCGCCGCCATGCTGTCGGTGCTGCTGGGCAGCGCCTTCGTGGCGCGGCAGCTCTGGGGCTGGGTCGCCGATCGCATCGGCGGCCTGCAGACCCTGCTGTGGGCCTCGCTGGTGCAGGCGACGGCGCTCACCGGCTTCCTGCTGACCAAGGACCAGGCCGCCTTGTTCGCCATCGCCGCCGTTTTCGGTGTCGGGCTGTCGGGACTGTTGCCCGCCTACGTGATCACCGTCCGCGAGTATTATCCGCTCGAGGAAGCTAACTGGCGGATCCCCACGGTGCTGTTCGCCGGCCTGCTGGGCATGGCGACGGGCGGCTGGGGCGCGGGCTTCCTCTACGACGCGTTCGGCGACTATCTCTCG
>JAUXRT010000316.1 GCA_030681635.1 Reyranella sp. | reverse complement strand
TGCGCGATTCCTCCGACGAAACCTTTTATCGTGAGCTGTTATCGCGCTGGTCCGACAAGGACTACAAAGATCACTTCCATCGGCAGGTCGCACCCGATCAGCACTTCTTCGATACCTTCGGCTACTTCGGCTCGTTCTCCGGCGACGATTACAATCAGGGACTGCGCCAGCTGAAGATCCGCGCAATCGCGGAAAACGTGCAGTACATCGAGACCATGCTGCAGAGCGCACCCGCGCCCGACAACCCGGCGCTCGCCCGGGCGGTCAATGAGCTGCGGCCCGACGCGAGCCCGGCCCGGATAGAAGCCGCACTCGCTCCCTTGTACGAATTTCTGACCAGGGACGAGGCCACGGCCAAGGGCGTCGCCGCCTATCTCGACAGTATCGACGCAGCCGCATCAGGCATCGACGACAGCGACTTCAAGATGCGTTTCCAGGCCTACGTGGTCCGCAGCGCACCGCCGGCCAAGGTGTTCGCCGGCCTGTACTCGGCGTTCGCCGCGGTCAACGCACGGCGCCGCGTGGTGGCGGTGAACATCGTCGGCCCCGAGGACGGCATCGTGTCGATGCGCGACTACAGCCTGCACATGCGCATGTTCGGCTTCCTGAAGCGGAAATACCCCGACGTGCGATTGGCCCTGCATGCCGGTGAACTCACCCTCGGCATGGTGCCGCCGGAGGGTCTGCAAAGCCATATCCGCGAGGCCGTCGAGATAGCCGGCGCCGACCGCATCGGCCATGGCGTGGACATCGTCTACGAGCGCGATGCTGTCGGCCTGCTGCGCCTCATGCGCGAGCGCCGGGTGGCGGTCGAAATCAACCTCACCAGCAACGCCTTCATCCTGGGCGTGAAGAACGAAGCGCATCCGGTGCAGGTCTATCGCCAGCAGGGCGTGCCCTTCGTCATCTCCACCGACGATGCCGGCGTCTCGCGCAACAACCTGTCCGGCGAGTACATGCTCTACACCAGCCGCTACAAGCCCAGCTACGATGCGCTGAAGGAAACGGTCTTCAACAGCATCCGCTACTCGTTCCTCTCCGAGGCGGAGAAGGCCACCGAACTGAAGGGCCTCACGCAGCGCTTTGCCGTGTTCGAAGCCAAAGCGCGCGAACTGGCGAACGGCAGGAAATAATTCGGCTAGACGACGTCGCCCTCAGACCACGTCATAGGTGATCTCGACCTCGGGGCCGAAGCAGTGGCCCTGGCAGGTGAGGATCCAGCCGCTGGCGAGATCGTCGGCCGTGTAGATGTCGTTGTTGGCCAGCACGACCTTGCCTTTTACCCGCTTGGCCGCGCACGAGGCGCAGAAGCCCTCCTCGCACGACGACAGCGGATTGAGCCCGGCCGCCCGCGCCGCGACCAGGATGGTTTGTCCCTTCTGGTAGGGCACCTTGTGCGTCTTGCCCTCGAAATGAATCGTGATGTGCGCGGGGATCACGTCGCCTTCCGCCGGCTCGACCGGCACGGCGTCGTTGCCCGAAGCCTCGAAGCGTTCGATGTGGATCCGCCCGTGCGGCATGCCTGAAGCCCGCAGCGTGCTGTCGACCAGGTTCATGAACGGCCCCGGCCCGCAGAGATAGGCCTCGGCGTCCTCGAAGCCGTTCAGGGCGGCCCCGATTTCCTCGGGCTTGGTGAGGCCCTGCGTGGCATCGAGATGGTGGACCACCTCGAGGCGGCCGGGGTTGGCCTTGGCCAGGGCCTCAAACTCGGCGTCGAAGATGATCGAGGCCTTGTCGCGGTTGGCATAGAACAGGCGCATCCGCCGCTTGCCGGCTTGGAGCGCGCTCTTGATCAGCGCCATCATCGGCGTGATGCCGCTGCCGCCGCCGAACAGCAGGAGTGGCGCGTCGCCGTCGCCCAGCACGAAACGGCCGGCGGGCGGCAGCACGTCCAAGGTGCCGCCCTCCTTCAGCGCGTCGTGGAACCAGTTGGAGCCCTTGCCGCCGTCGACGCGTTTCACCGTCACCTTGGGCAGGCTGTCGATCCCCGGCGCGCTCGAGAGCGAATAACATCGGTTGAAAGCGCCGTCGGCCAGGGGCACGCGGAAGGTCAGGAACTGTCCTGCCCTGTACTGGAATTTCGCGGCCAGATCGGCTGGAACTTCGAGAACAAAGGAGCGCGCATCGGGCGTCTCCTGGACGATTTTGGCGATGCGCAGCTGATGGTAGGCCATAGGCAAATCCGCGTTCATTGACCGTGCGATTTCCGAGGTGGGACTCTCTATCAGACTGTGATAGTTTCCGCCCAGAAAAATGAACGGCGCGTCACGTTTGCCGCGCCGTCCTCCCCCGGGATGGGACTGCTTTCAGCGTCAGGAGGCAAGAGACACATGAGCACACAGAAGATCTACGCGCTGCCGGTCGAAACGACGGGCTGGAAATTCGATGGCGCCACCGAAATTTCCTTCAACTGGGAATACGACGAGGGCTCGTCCGACCTGCTGAACCTCTATGAGAAGGGCAAGCAGCAGCAGTGGGACACCTCCACGCGCATCGACTGGACGCAGGAACTGTTCGAAGGCAACCCGATGGGCATGGCCGACGAGTCGATCCCGATCTACGGCTCGCCCTTCTGGGAGAAGATGACCGACAAGGAGAAGGATTGGCTGCGCTTCAACCTGCAGTGCCATTCGATCTGCCAGTTCATGCACGGCGAGCAGGGCGCGCTGATCGCGACCGCCAAGATCGTCAACACCGTGCCCGACATGAATGCCAAGTTCTATGCCGCCACCCAGGTGATGGACGAGGCCCGCCACGTCGAGAGTTATAAGCGGCTGATCCACGAGAAGTTCAAGTGCGCCTACCCGATCACGCCGTCGCTGAAGCAGCTGCTCGAGCAGACGCTGACCGACCGGCGCTGGGACATGACCTATCTCG
>JAUXRT010000304.1 GCA_030681635.1 Reyranella sp. | reverse complement strand
CGACGGTGTTGAAGACAGCATTGCGCCGGCTCTTCGACAATATGGATGGCTTGCGAAAGAGCTAGGAGGCGTTCCGATGGCCCAACTGAAATCGCTCGACGACCTGCGCCGCGTCATTGTCGAGCCGCGTCCGACGACCCGGTCCAAGATCCTCGACGCGCTCGATGAGCAGTCGATCGAGTTCCTCAAGCGCTGTCCGTTCGCCCTGGTCGGCACGGTCTCGGCCGACGGCACGCTCGAGGTCTCGCCCAAGGGTGACGAGCCGGGCTTCATTCGCGTCGAGGATCCCCAGACGCTGCTGATGCCCGAGCGTGTCGGCAACAACCTGGCCTTCGGCCTCACCAACATGATCACCAACGGCAAGATCGGCATGATCTGCCTGGTGCCAGCAACCGGCGAGACGCTGCGTATCTCCGGCACGGCGGAGGTCTATGACGATGCCGATTTGGTGGCGTCGCTCTCCTCGCTCGGCAAGCCGGCGCTGCTGGCCACCCGGGTCCGGATCGAGCATTGCTACTTCCACTGCGCCCGCTCGATCGTCCGCGCCAAGCTGTGGGATCCCAAGGCCTGGCCGGCGGCGGGCCGCGTGTCTTTCGGCAAGATCATCGCGCCCCGTGTCGGCGCCGGTGAGGATATGGCGGCCCAGATCGACGCCAGTGTCGAGGGCGCCTACACCACGCGCCTCTGGCAGAACAGCTAGCCGCCCAGCGGGGGCTCACGATGAAGCGCAAGGTCGGGCTATTCCTTCTGCTGGTGATGGTGGCCGTCACCCTCGGCGCGACCGTGGTCGTGTCGCTGGCGATGTACCGACTGGTGGCCGACAAACAGGCCCAGGAGATTCGCAGCCTCGAAGCCAGCCTCACCGACCGCTTCGCGATCTTCGAAGCCTTGCTGCGCAGCCAGCACGGCCGGATCAAGGCTCACATGGAGAAGGTTCTGCCGGAGATCGCGGCTGAGCTGGCGAGCCTCGGTCGCGATCCTGCCAGCCTGTCGGCGGCGGAGCTCAATGCGCTCACCGAGAAGTACGACGTCGAGCACATCTATTTCATCGACCGCTCACATAAGGTGTTCCAGACCAATCTGCCGGGAGACATGAACCTCGTCTTTCCGGAGAGTCCCTTCACCAAGTTTCTCGACACGGTGTACGAGAACGGCAAGGTCATGAGCGATGGCATCGACATGTCGTCGCTGACCGGCACGTTGCGGACCTACAGCTACTACGGACCCAAGGACAAGAATTTCATTGTCGAAACCTCGACCGAGGTTCGCCAGAGCCTGAGCGACGGCGACTTCGGCTGGATGGGCAAATACTTCTTCCAGGACATCTTCACCGATGCCGTTCGTTCGAACGAGTACGTCAAGGACGTCGATATCTATCTGGTCACGCCGTCGGGCGCGTGGTCGCTGCTGCATGTCGGGCGGAAGCTCGCGCCCGATCTCGTGGACCGCGTGGCGACGACCGGCCGCGAAGAGGTCACGGATGCCGATGGCCGGCATGTCACGATTTACAGCCGCTACGTCCCCGTCGGCGGGACGGGGAAGGACGATCCTCTCTCGCACAAGCTTGTGATCCGGCAGATCACCTATGACACCGGCCTGGCACGCGAGGCGGTCATCAAGGTGTTCCTCAGTTCGATGGCCGTACTGGCCCTGATGCTGCCGATCGTGTTCTGGATTGCCTCCCGCCTTCTTCAGCGACAGATCCTGGATCCGCTGTTCAACCTGCGTGGAGAGGCCGGCGCGATCGCCGAGGGCGACCTCGAACACAGCATTGCCAACACCGACCGGCGCGACGAGATCGGGCATCTTGCCCGCAGTTTTGACGCGATGCGCAGCGCCGTTCGCAACACCATCGTCGACCTCAAGGAGACGAACCTGTCGATCGAGCGGTTCGTGCCGCGTGCCTTTCTGGCCATGATCGGCAAGCCGTCCATCGTCTCGGTCAGCCTGGGCGACAACATGCGCCAGGAAATGACCGTCCTGTTCTCCGACATCAGAAACTTCACGACCCTGTCGGAGCAGATGACGCCGGACGAGAATTTCGCCTTCATCAACACCTACCTGGAGCGCATGGGCCCGGTTATCCGCGACCACAATGGCTTCATCGACAAGTACATCGGCGACGCCATCATGGCCCTGTTCGAGAACGCCGACGACGCGCTACGCGCAAGTCTTGCCATGTTCGAAACGCTCGAGCGCTTCAATGAGGAGCGCCGGGCAGCCGGACTCGGCCCGGTCGGCATCGGTGTCGGGCTCAACACCGGGTCGCTCATGATGGGCACCATCGGCGAGAAGCACCGCATGGACGGCACCGTCATCTCCGACGCGGTCAATCTTGCCTCGCGGGTCGAGAGTCTGACCAAGGTCTATCGCGTCGGCATCCTGATCTCGCAGAACACCTACGACCATCTCGCCGATCCGAAAGCCTACGACATCCGGCCGATCGACATCGTCGTCGTCAAGGGCAAGACACGACCCGTCACGCTCTTCGAGGTCTTCAGCCGGAACGATCCGGCCGAACGGGCGGCCAAGGCGCGGACGCGGGACCATCTTCTGTCCGGCGTCGAGGCGCTCATTCGTCTCGACACGAAGACTGCCCGGCGGCATTTCGAGGATAGTCTGGCGCTTCTTCCGGGCGACCCGGCCGCGACCAGCCTGCTGAAGAGCTGCGACTGACCCGCTGAACCGGTGCCGCGCTTCAGCGCGACGCGCGGGCCTCACGGAACGAGACCAGGCGGCGCTCCGTCTCGTCCCACAGCACCAGACGGACGCAGCGGAAGCTCTCGAGCAGCGTCAGCCGGCCGACATCGCGGAGCTCGGGATGGTCCTCGAGCACGCGCGGCAGCCGGTAGTAGGGGATGCGGCTGCAAAGGTGATGCACATGGTGCACGCCGATATTGCAGGTGAACCAGCGCAGGAAAGCCGGCAGGTCGTAGTGCGAGCTGCCATGCAGGGCGGCGACATGAAGGTTCCAGTCGCCGTCGTTTGCCCAGACGGTGTCCTCGAACTGGTGCTGCACGTAGAACAGCCAGACGCCGACCGACGCCGATAGCAGCAGGATCGGCAGGTGGATGAGCAGGAACGCCTTGATGCCGACCAGCCAGATCAGCAGGGCCGCGATGGCCGCGATGGCGAGGTTTGTCGCCATGCTGCTGATCCAGGGACGCCAGCCGTCGCGCATCAGGCCGACCGGCAGGCGATGCTGGAGGATGAACAGATAGGCCGGTGCCAGGCCGAACATGAACAACGGGTGACGGTACACGCGATAGCGCAGCCGCCCCCAGAACCCGCGCGCGCGATACTCCTCGACCGTGAGCGTATCGACGTCGCCCAGGCCGCGGCGGTCGAGATTGCCGGTAGAGGCGTGGTGCGTGGCATGCGTGCGCCGCCATACATCGTGCGGCGTGAGTGTCGCCACGCTGACGATCCGACCGATCCAGTCGTTCGCCAGCCGGTGGCGGAAGAAGGCGCCATGGCTGCAATCGTGCTGGATGGCGAAAAGCCGGACCAGGAATCCGGCCGCGGCAATGGCCAGCGGCAGCGCCAGCCAGTAACCGATATCGAGTGTTGCCCAAGCCAGCGCCCAGAGCGCGGCCAGCGGCACGACGGTGATGGCGATCTCGACGATGCTGCGAGCGGTGCTGGGTTGCCGATAGCGTGCGAGGACCTGTGTCCAGGCACGAGCGTCAGTCGTCACAGATCCCGCAGTCTCTTGGCCGTTTCCCAATCGAGCGAACTTTCCTGTCAGGGGCAACGGCATCGGCGTCGGCACGCACCGTCCCTTTCGCCCTTAGGCGGGCGGCGGGGCAAAAGCAACGAGCGAAGTGGCCTAGGGCGTAAAGAAATAGAGTGCGCTCAGCCCGAGTGTGGCCGTCGTGTGGCGGGCCCTTCTGCCGCCTTGGTCCGGCTCCTGGGGGGCGGCGTCGGTTTCACCCTGATCCGGACGGCCCGGCCTTCGGGTTGGTCCATGTCGAAGGCGCCGGTCTGGCGGACGAGATCGCTCAGCTTGCGAAAACCATAGGTGCGGGGATCGAAATCGGAGGCGATGTTGGCCAGGCGTTGGCCAACCACGCCCAACCCCACCCAGCCATCCTCTGTCTCCATCTGGGCAATCGCCTTGGTAAGAATGGGAACGGCAGCACTGGCCGGCTGCCGGCCTTTCAGCGAAGGCCCTTCTTCGGGAGTCGACACCTCGGCGTCAGGCAGCAGGTTCTCTGTATAGATGAACCGCCGGCACGCCTGTCTAAAACTCTCCGGCGTCTTCTGCGCGCCGAAGCCGTAGACGTCGGCGCCTTCCTCGCGCAGGCGCGATGCCAGGCGCGTGAAATCGCTGTCGGACGAGACGAGGCAGAAGCCGTCGAACCGGCGGCTGTGCAGCAGGTCCATGGCGTCGATCACCAGGGCGATGTCGGAGGCGTTCTTGCCCGAGGTGTAGGCGAACTGCTGATAGGGATCGATCGCGTACTTCTGCAGGATGTCGGCCCACGACTTGAGGCGCGGGCTCGAGAAGTCGCCGTAGATTCGCCGGACGCTGGCCTCGCCGAACTTGGCGATCTCCTCGAACAGTCCGGCGACGATGCGGGGCGAGGTATTGTCGGCGTCGATCAGGACGGCGAAGCGGCGCAGACGAGTGTCGTCAGCCATGCTGGCACCTCGCTGGAATTCAAGCCGAAGACTTCTCGTAGATTGCGTCGACATGAATGTCGGCGCAATCGAGCAGCGGGAAAGGGGACGTACTGCCCTGGAAGGCGAGGAACAGGTCGGTGCCGCCCAGCATGATCGCCTGCGTACCGCGCTGCATCAGCTGCTCGCCCGCCTTGAAGAACACGTCCCGCTGCGGGCCGGTGACGCGGCCGATCTGTGCCATCGCCATGTAAGCAGCACCCACTTGATCGAACATGTCGCCGTCGGGCGCCACGAGCTCGGCCGAGGACACGCCGCCATAGAGCTTGGTCTGCATGACCAGTCGCGTGCCCAGCACGCCGATCTTCTGGAGACCGGCCTTCTTGATCGCGGCATCGACGGCGCGGACGCCGTGGATCAGCGGCAGCGGCGAAATCGGCAGCAGCTCGTTGATGCAGAAATGCCCGCCCATCGACGTGACGGCGGCGGCTTGAGCCCCGGCGGCTTTGAGGCGCCCGATCAGGCCGGCGAAGATCTCGGCCTGGCGGCCGGGATTGCCGCCGGTCAGATTTTTGGACATCTCGCGCACGTCGGCATGGCAGATGGTGACATCGAGCGGGATGCCGCTGGCGACGTGTCGGTCGATCAGGCCGCGATAATAGAAGTCTGTGGCGGCCGGGCCGATGCCGCCGATGAGTCCGATATGCATGGCCGGACTCTCCCTGATCGGTGGGCCCTCGGCAACGCCGCGGCGGGCGCGGGTGTGACGAAAAGCGACCCTGCGAGAAGGCGGCGGCTGGCGGTAAAATCCGGGAAGCTCAGAGGGGTATTGCCCAGGGATGCGTCGAGTCGTCGTCTTCGGAACGACGGGGTCGGGAAAAAGCACGGTCGCCGCTCGGCTGGCCGAGCGCACCGGCCTGCGCGTGGTGGAACTCGACGCTCTCTTCTGGGGGCGCGACTGGCAGCCGGCACCCGTCGAGCTTTTCCGTCATCGCGTGGAGCGTGAGACCGTCGGCGAGGGCTGGATCGTGGTCGGCAACTACGGCCAGGTGCGCGATCTCGTCTGGCAGGCCGCCGACACGCTGATCTGGCTCGACCTGCCGCTGCCGCTGGTCATGTGGCGCCTGCTGCGGCGCACGATCGCGCGGATTGCGACGCAAGAAGAGCTGTGGGGCACCGGCAACCGCGAATCGCTGCGTGGCGCTTTCTTCAGCCGCGACTCGATCCTGCTGTGGGCGCTCAAGACGCATCGCCGCAATCAGCGGCGCTTCGCCCTCGAATGCGAACTCCTCGCCCGGGAAAAGCGGATCGAACGCCTGCGCAGCGCGCGCGAGATCGAACGCTTCGTCGCTACTCTGCCGCCCTGACCGCCGGCGCCGGCGCACGCACGCCGCCGCGGGAAAAGATCGCGTCCATGTCGGCGGTGCTGAACCCCAGCTCACGCAGGATATCGGGTCCGTCTTCGCCGATATGCGGGGCATGCTGCTGCGGCGCGTGCTCACTGGCCGGCGGCAGGCCGGGGATGTTGGCGACCGGCATGCGGCCGAAGCCGTCCTGCTCGACCCAGTCGATGGCGCCCGAGTCCTTCACATGCGGGTGTTCGAGATAGTCGGTGTAGTTGTTCACCCGCTCGCAGAACACGTCCTTGGGCTGCAGGATCGCGATCCACTCCTCGGTGGTCCTGGTCGGCATCGTCTCGTTCAGGGCCTTGATGATGCGGCCTGCGTTCTTGATGCGGTCGTTGTGGCTCTGGAGTTCGGGATCGTCGGCGATATCCTGGCGGCCGATCAGTTCGAACAGCAGGCGGAAATGGTGGGGCCGCATGGCGCTCACCATGATGTAGCCGTTCTTCGACTTGTAGCTGCCGGCCGGCATATAAAGCACCGGCGGAGCGCCCTTGGAGAACACCCATTCCATCAGCTTGGCGCCCTGGAAGGCGGCAGCGGCGCGCATCAGGCTCGAATCGATGAAGCAACCCTCGCCGAAGCGGAACTGGCGCATCAGGGCCGGCGCCAGCGCCTGGAAGGTGTAAAGGCCTGTCGTGACGTCGACGGCGATCATGCCCTGACGCCACGGCGTGCCGTCGGGCATCTTGTTCATCACCATCATGCCGCTAAATGCCTGGATGAGACCGTCGACCGTGGGCCGCTTGCTGTAGGGGCCGGTCTGGCCGAAACCCGAGACCGAACAATAGACGACCTTGGGATTGATCTTCCTGACGTCCTCGTAGCCGAAGCCGAGGCGCTGGATCACGCCGGGACGGAAGCTCTCCATCACCACGTCGGCCTTGGCGGCGAGCTTCTTCACCACGGCGATCCCGTCGGGCGACTTGAGGTCGAGGGCGATGCTGCGCTTGCCGCGGTTGAAGGCGACGGAATGGGCACAGTGATCGCCCTTCAGTTCACCCAGGGCGCGGCCCCAGTCACCTTCCGGCGGCTCGATCTTGATGACGTCGGCGCCATGCAGGGCGAGCAACATCGAGGCGTGCGGCCCGGCGATGCCTTGCGTGAAATCAAGAACGGTAACGCCGTCGTAAGCGCCTTTGGTCATTGTGGCGGTATCCTCCCAGAACCTGAACGTACGTTTACCGCCGGCGCTAGCGCAAGGTCCACCCTCAAGGTCCCCTCTGCAGGGAAGCCATGCGTGCCGTTCAGGCGACGATGGGCAACGCTTCAATCTCGTAGGCGTGGGAGATCTTGCGGCCGAGCACCGGATCGTCGAGTTCCATCTCGAAACGCGGTGACGGCCGGATCGTGCCGATGGCCGGCATCGTGCCGCAGAACATGACGGCGCCCATGGGCAGGCGCTTGTTGTCCCGCCAACCAAGGATCAGTTCGCGCGGATCGCGAATCTTGGCCAGCGGCCCTTCCTGATAGAGAACCCGCTTGCCGTCTTCCTGCACGAAGCTGCGCAGCACAAGCTTGTCCCAGTGCGGCTCGACTTCCTCGAAGCGCCAGGCGGTGCGGCCGATCGGCTTGGCGCACATCTGCTTGGAAATGGCGATGCCGTAGCTCTCGACCTTGCGGTCGGTATGGTCGGCGCCGACCGTGACCCAGAGGCGGTCGGCGGCGCCGATCAGCACCGGCTCGACCTCGCCCGAACTATCGTCGCCCAAGACCTGGATTTTGTCGGCCTGGGTCAACATCTGCGCGGCGGCGCGATAATAGATCGGCACCCGCGAGGGCGGCTGCACGCCGATCGCCTTCAGCTCCTCGATGTGATGGTTGAGGGCCGCGACATCGCGGCCGGTCCAGCCGGCGATCACCAGATCTTTTATGTCGACGACGACCTTCTCGACCTTGCCCTTGGCGTGGCCATCGAATTCCAGCCGCGCCATCGTCAGAGGACGGCGAGCTGCGAATTCAGAAGATCGGTCACCAGCATGTAGCCGGGCGCGTGGGTGATGCAGAATTCAGGCTTCACCGTCGCCACGACCGACTGCGGGGTGACGCCGCAGGCCCAGAACACCGGGAACTCGTCGTCGCGCACCGGCACGGCGTCGCCGTAGTCGGGCTTGGCGATGTCCTTGATGCCGATCAGCTCGGGCTTGCCGAGATGGACCGGCGCGCCATGCACCGAGGGGAAGCGCGTCGTCACCTGCACCGCGCGGATGGCGTCGGCCGGCTTGAACGGGCGCATCGAGACGACCATCGGCCCATGGAACGGGCCGCTCGGCTTGCACTCGACGTTGGTCCGGTACATCGGCACGTTGACGTTGCAGGTCTGGTGGCGGATTTCGAGGCCAGCTTCGACCAGCGCCTCCTCGAAGGAGAAGGAGCACCCCAGCACGAAGGAGACGAGGTCGTCGCGCCAGACCTTCTTGAGGTCGGTGATTTCCTCGATCAACTCGCCGTTCTTCCAGACGCGGTAGAGCGGGATGTCGGTGCGGATATCGAGATCCTCGCCCAAGGTCGGCAGGCGCCAGTCGCCGGGCTCGGAGGAAGCAAGCAGGGGACAGGGCTTGGGGTTGAGCTGGCAGAAGCGCGCGAAGTCGGCGGCGAGTTCGCGGGGCAGGATGGCGAGGTTGCCCTGCACATAGCCCGGCGCCATGCCCGAGGTCGGCGCGAGATTGGTGCCGCCGCGGATACGGCGCCGCGCGTCGCGGCCGGTCTCGCCCTTGAAGCTGGTCATCGTATCCATATCGGTCTCCTGGACGTGCGCTTTATACGTGCTGGCCGCCGTTGATCTGGATCTCGGCGCCGGAAACGTAGCTTGCCCCCTTCTCGCAGAGGAAGTGGATGACGTCGGCCACTTCGTCCGGCGTGCCGAGGCGCCGCATCGGAATCTGTTCCTCGACGATCTGCTCGGTGCCCGGCGAGAGAATGGCGGTGTCGATCTCGCCCGGCGCGATCGCATTTACGCGAATGCCGCGCGGCCCAAAGTCATGCGCCATCTCGCGCGTGAGTGCGGCAAGTGCGGCCTTCGAGGTGGCATAGGCCGAACCGGCGAAAGGATGGACACGGCTGCCAGCGATCGACGTCACGTTGACGACGCAGCCGCGCGCCTCCGACAACTCGCCCATCAGGCCGCGCGCGAGCGCGACGGGGGCGAAGAAATTGACGTTGAACACGCGCTGCCAGAGATCGAACGGTGTGTCGATGGCGCCCAACCGGCCGCCTGTTTCATCCTTCGGCGAGATCGCGGCGTTGTTGACCAGCGCATCGAGCCGTCCGCCGCCCAGGCGCTCGCGGATATCGTCGATGCCGCGGGCGACATCGTCTGCCTTCGCCAGGTCGATCTGCACGTGGTTCTTGTCGCCGCCCGGCCACGGGCAGAGCACGCTGAAGGGCTGACGCGAGACGGTGATCACCCGCCAGCCGCCGGCGCTGAATTTCTTCACGGTTGCATGCCCGATGCCGCGGCTGGCCCCGGTCAGGACCAAGGTTCGGGCATTGTCGTACTGGGTCGCGGGCTTCATGGCGGATTCGATTCCCAACGGAGTGAAAGGCAATCTTACTCTGCCTCGATGTCATTATCGCGGCCGATGTTGCAGCCTACAGGAAGTGGCCGGCTGAGGGCTGCACCGCGACCTGTTGTGTATTCTAGCGATACAGTCACATCGCCTGTTAACTCATTGTGATTGAAACATTTTCCTTGAGGTAAAAGAAGCATTCCATTAGATTCCATGGAGGCCTAGCCCATTATTTCGGGCAGCAGGCCGTTATTTTTGACGAAGCAATTTTTGGAGTGGTTCGCCATGCCGGACGAACGCCAGGCGCACGCGCCGACGCCTCTCTTGAAGACACGCCCCGCCACAATGCTGACCGCCATTGGTCTTTGCGCGATGATCATCGTCATGCAGCTCGTGCCCGATATCCGGGACATGACCTCCAACCGGGCGCCTGCCACCGGGGTTGCCGGGACGCGCTAGCCGCCCAGAGCGCTTGGGAGGGCCCTTGTGAGGGCGCTTGTGCGCCCGCCCGGGAACGCGCATTTAAGGCGTCAGGTTGCGCGTGCCCACATCATCCGAAAACGATCAGGCCCTGCCGCTCGGTACGCGGCTCGGCGACTATCGCCTCGATGCGATCATCGGGCATGGCGGGTTCGGTATCACCTACCGCGCCTTTGACACCCAGCTCGCCAAGTTCGTCGCCATCAAGGAGTACTTTCCGGTCGAGTTCGCCGTGCGCCGGCCCGACGGCGAGGTGGGCGCGCGCGGGACGCGCTTCACCGACGATTTCGTCTGGGGTCGCGAACGCTTTCTCGACGAGGCGCGCGCCCTGGCGCGGTTCCGGCATGTCCACATCGTCCCCGTGCTGCGCTATTTCGAAGCCAACGGCACGGCCTATACGGTCATGGAGTTCGAGGACGGCCGCAGTGTGGCGCAGCTCCTGCGCGCACCGAACCGCCGCCTGCAGCCCGACGAGGTGCGCAGGCTGGCCGAGGGATTGCTGAGTGGGCTGCGCGCCGTTCATGCCCAGGGCTTTCTTCATCGCGACATCAAGCCATCGAACATCATCGTCCGGCACGACGGCGTCCCGATCCTCATCGACTTCGGCGCGGCACGTCAGGCCATGGGCGGCCGTACGCGCACGCTCACCAGCATCCTGACGCCGCAATATGCGCCCATCGAGCAATACGCGCTCGACGGCAAGCAGGGCCCGTGGACCGACATCTATTCGGCTGCGGCCGTCCTGCACCACGCCGTTGCCGGCAGCCCGCCGCCCGAAGCCGTGAGCCGCGTCGGCGTGGACCCGTACCGGCCGCTGTCGGTGACGCAGGCCGACCGCTTCGACCAGACATTGCTGGCGGCGATCGACAGCGGCCTGGCCTTCGCGCCGGAGCAGCGACCGCAGACCGTCGCCGACTGGAGTGCTCAGTTCGGTGCGGCCTTGCCGCAGGTCGACGATGCATTGACGCAGCGCCTGCCCGGGGCGAGCACCGCGCCGCGGTTGAGCGGCGTCAGTCGCGAACACCTCGAGCCGGTTTCGACGGCTTCGCCGCCGGAGCGGCCGAGATCGAAAGCGGGCGTCTGGATGGTCGTCGTTCTGATTGCTGCTGCGGCTGTCGCGCTGTGGCGGTATCAGCCGGAGATTCGTGGCCTGCTCGCGGGGACTGCGCCTTCAAGTTCGACGGTGGCAACTCCGACGGTGGCGGAAACGCCATCGCCTCCCGCAGAGACCCAGCCGCCGGCCGCCGTCCCTGCGGCGCCAGCGACATCGCCGCCCGCCGTGCCCGATCAATCGGCGCGCAAGACATTGATCGATCAGGCTCAGCGTGCGGCGACCGAAGCGCGCGCCCTGCTCGATCGCGCCGACGAAGCCTCCAAGGCCGCCCGCGCGATGGCCGGCGAGGCGCGCATCGTGGCCGCCCGCGCGGCGCGCCCCGACCTCGAGAACGCCGAACGGCTGTCGTACGACGGCGGCGCGAGCTACGTCGGTCAGGCCGCGGCCGGCAAGCGGCAGGGCCTGGGTGTCGCCGAACTCGCGAACGGCGAGCGGCAGGCCGGCGACTGGGACGCCGACCGCCTGAACGGTCTCGGCATCGTGCGCCTGGGCGACGACTCACGCTATGCCGGTCAATGGAATGACGGCCAGTCGACGGGGCTGGGCGTCCGCGAGAAGCCCGACGTCGAGCGCACCGAGGGCAATTTCGTCGCTGGACGCCTCGAAGGCCTGGGTGTTCGTCGGACGCTGACGGAACCCAATGTCGTGCAGTCTGGCGAATTTCACGCCGACATGCTCGAGGGGCCGGGCGTCGAGGTGATCGGCACGCGCGAACGCTACGAAGGCGGGTTTCGCGCCAGCCGGCGGCAAGGCTACGGCCAGGTAACAGGCGCCGATGGCAAGATGCGCTCGGGCCTGTGGGAAGACGGAAAGCTCGTCGATTCAACGCCTTGAGGGCGATGGCATGGAAGTTGCGGCCAAGGCCTGCAACCAACCTGACCAGGCCCTGTGACCAAAGCCCTGTCCGTCCTCCTGATCGACGACAATCCTGCCCGCGCCGAGATCGTCGAGTCGGGGCTGCAGGACGCGGGCTATGTGCTGCTCGAGCGCCTGGGGGGCACCTACGATCTATTGGCACGCGTCGACGCGCTGAAGCCTGACGTCATCGTCGTCAGCATCGACAGCCCCAGCCGCGACGCCATCGAAGACCTGCGTCGCACCACGGAGAAGCAACCGCGCCCGATCGCCCTGTTCGCCGACCATTCGGATCCGGCGACCATTGCCGCCGGCATGGCCGCGGGTGTGTCGGCCTATGTCGTGAAGGGTCTGGCACAGGATCGCGTGCAGTCCGTCGTCGATGTCGCGGTTGCGCACTTCAACCGCTATCACACGATGCGCGAGGAACTCGATCGTACGCGCCTGTCGCTCGTCGAACGCAAGACGGTCGACCGCGCCAAGGGTCTGCTGATGCAGCAGAAGGGAATCGGCGAGGAAGCGGCGTACCGGCTGCTGCGCAAGCTCGCCATGGACCAGAACAAGCGCATCGGTGAAGTGGCCCAGGACGTCCTCACCTATGCCAAGGCCTTCAAGCCCTAACGGCCGGGTGCCTGCCTTGGAAACAACCATGCTGCATTTGCGAGCAGCAGCGACGGTTGGCCGTCCCGGTTCAAATTCGGGAGAGCCACGAAATTTGGATATTCTCCAGTGATATCAATTCATTGAATGGGGTTTGGAGTCACGACTGCCGATTGGCACGCTTCCTGCTGCTCTGCAGAAGCGGGACGCCAATGACGGAGTCCCCCTGAAGTAGCTGGCGCGCCAATGATGGCGCGCTTTCGGACAACGACGTCCTGTGCGGTCGGCTCATGCCGGCTGAGCGGGGCGTTTTTTTGTTTTGGGGTCAAGAGTCTTGGGCCATCTCGAGCGACCGAAAGTGACGGTGGGGTTCATCCCGCTGATCGACTGCGCGCCCATCCTGTTCGCGGATATCCTGGGTCTGTTCGAACGCCATGGTCTCGACGTCGAGATTCGCCGCGAGGCTTCGTGGGCGAACATCCGCGACAAGGTGGCGCTCGGCCTGCTCGATGCGGCGCACATGCTCTCGCCCATGCCGCTCGCGACCACGCTCGGCATCGACAGCGTGAATGTGCCGATGATCGCGGCCATGACGCTGCAGCTCAACGGCAACTCGATCACTCTTTCAAATGCGCTGTGGCAGGAGATCGAGGAGGTCGCGCCCGAGTTCGTCCCCGAATTCATTGGCGAGCATCGGCCTGACGCCACGCCGCTCGAGGCCCGCGCCCTTGCGGCGGTCGTTCGCCGTCGCGCCGATCTCGGCAAGGCGCCCCTCACGCTCGCCTCGGTCTTCACCTTTTCATCGCACAATCACCTGCTGCGCCTCTGGCTGGCGTCGGGCGGCATCGATCCCGACCGCGATGTGCGCTTCACCGTGGTGCCGCCGCCGCACATGGTGGCCCACCTCTCGGGCGGCACCATCGATGGCTATTGCGTCGGCGAGCCGTGGAACCAGCAGGCCGTGTCGCATGGCATCGGCCGCATCGCCGCGACCAGCCGGCACATCTGGAACTCCATGCCGGAGAAGGTGCTGGGCACGACGGAAGCCTGGGCGCAGCACAATCCCAAGACGCTGATCGCCTTGGTGAAGGCGGTGACCGAGGCCGGTGCCTGGCTCGACGATCCCGCCAATCGCACCGAGGCGGCCCGTGTGCTGTCGAGCCCGCGCTACATCAACGTCCCGGCCGAGGTGATCGCGCGGTCATTGGCCTTGCCGGACTTCCATATCTTTCATCGCCAGCTCGCCAACTTTCCGTGGCGCAGCCATGCCGACTGGTTCCTGGCCCAGATGGTCCGCTGGGGTCAGATCGCGCCGCGACCCGATCTCGGCGCCGTCGCCGATCGGGTGTTCCGCACCGACATCTATCGTGCCGCCGCCAGCGAACTCGGCCTGCCGTGCCCGCTCACCGACCGCAAGCCCGAAGGCGCGCACGGCGATCCCTGGATCCTGCCGACCAACGGCGCCCCGGTCGCGATGGGACCGGACAAGTTCCTCGATGGGTCGGTGTTCGACCCGGGCAATGAAACGTCAACGATCTTCGAACAGCAGGAGAGCAATCATGGCGACTAGGCGTGCCAACAAGGGACTGGGGCGGCGCGACATCCTGAAGAACGCCGGCAGTGTGGCGGCGACCGCGGCGCTGATGAGCGCGGTGCGCGCCTCTTTCCCCGCTGGTGCCTTTGCGCAAGGCACGGGCCCCGAGACCAACAAGGTCACGCTGGGCTTCATCGCGCTTACCGACTCCTCGCCGCTGATCGTGGCGAAGGAGAAGAAGCTTTACGACAAGTACGGCATCACCGACGCCAACATCAACAAGCAGGCCTCGTGGGGCACAACGCGCGACAACATCGTGCTGGGCTCTGCGTCGGGCGGCATCGACGGTGCGCATATCCTGACGCCGAAGCCCTACCAGATCTCGCTCGGTCTCACGACGCCGGAGAACAAGCCGGTGCCGATGTACATCCTGTCGCGACTCAACACCAATGGTCAGGCCATTTCGGTCGCCAAGGACCTGATGGCCACCGGTGCCACGGTCAATTCCGCGCCACTCAAGGAGGCCTTCGCCAAGATGAAGGCCGCCGGCAAGGATCCGAAATGCGCCATGACCTTCCGCGGCGGCACTCATGATCTATGGATCCGCTACTGGCTGGCTGCCGGCGGCATCGACCCCGAGAAGGACGTCTCGACCATCGTCGTGCCGCCGCCGCAGATGGTGGCCAACATGAAGGTCGGCAGCATGGAGGCCTTCTGCGTCGGCGAGCCGTGGAACGAACAGCTCGTCAACCAGGGCATCGGCTATTCGGCTTGCACGACCGGCGACATCTGGAAGAACCATCCGGAGAAGAGCCTGGGCTTGCGCGCCGACTGGGTCGACAAGAACCCGAAGGCCGCGAAGGCGGTGCTGCAGGCGGTGCTCGAGGCGGCGCAATGGTGCGACAAGCTCGAAAACGCCAAGGAACTCTCCGAGATCGTCGGCAAGCGCCAGTGGTTCAACTGCCCGCCCGCCGACATCATCAATCGCATCGAAGGCAAGGTGAACTACGGCGACGGTCGCAAGATCGACAACCGCGACCTGTCGATGAAGTTCTGGCGCGACCACGCGTCATATCCGTATCAGAGCCATGAGCTGTGGTTCCTGACCGAAAACCAGCGCTGGGGCATGATGTCCCCCGACCTCGACACCAAGGCGATCATCGCCAAGGTCAACCGAGAGGACCTGTGGCGCGAGGCCGCCAAGGCCATCGGCATCGCCGACAAGGACATGCCGGCCGGCACATCACGCGGCAAGGAGACGTTCTTCGACGGCAAGGTCTTCGATCCGGTCGACCCGAAGACCTATCTCGCCGGCCTTCAGATCAAGAAGGTGGCGTGATGCAGGCAGCGAAAGCCGCCGGCTCGGCCGCGACCGCGATGCCGGTACCCGGCGCGACGGCGGAGATCGTGGCCTTCCGGCCGCCGATGCGACCGGCGCTGCAGCGGATCGCCGATGCGGCGCGCCATACGGTCAGTGTCGTGCTGCCGCCGCTCATCGTGATGTCGATCACGCTGCTCGTCTGGCAGCTTCTCTGTTCGGAGCCCGGCGCCCGGCTGCCGCCGCCCACCAAGGTGGTGTCGGATGCCTGGGACTTCATCGTGCATCCATTCTACGACAACGGCGGCATCGACAAGGGTGCCTTCTGGCAGATCTCCAAGAGCCTCGGCCGCGTCGGCATCGGCTTCAGCCTTGCCGCCGTGGTCGGCATCGCGCTGGGCGTTCTCGTTGGACAGAGCACGTGGGCGATGCGCGGCCTCGATCCGATCTTCCAGGTGCTGCGCACCGTGCCGCCGCTCGCCTGGCTGCCGCTGTCGCTGGCGGGCTTCCGCCATTCCGATCCCTCGGCACTGTTCGTGATCTTCATCACCTCGATCTGGCCGATCATCATCAACACCTCGGTGGGCGTGCGGAACATCCCGCAGGATTACCGCAACGTCGCGGCCGTGATCCGGCTCTCGTGGTGGGAAGTGTTCTGGAAGATCACGCTGCCCGCCACCGTGCCCTACATCTTCACCGGCCTGCGCATTGGTGTCGGCTTGAGCTGGCTCGCCATCGTGGCGGCCGAGATGCTGATCGGCGGTGTCGGCATCGGCTTCTTCATCTGGGACGCGTGGAACAGCTCGCGCATCTCCGACATCATCGTGGCCTTGGTCTACATCGGCATTGTCGGCTTCCTGCTCGACAAGCTGATCGCCACCGTCGGGCACTTCGTCAGCCACGGAGTCGCAGCCCAATGAGCCCCTATCTCAAGTTCGAGCAGATCGGCATGAGCTTCCGCCGCGGCCAGATGGCGACGGAAGTTCTGCGCGACGTGAACCTCCGCATCGACCAGGGCGAGTTCGTGTCCATGTTCGTCCACTCCGGCTGCGGCAAGTCGACGTTGCTCAACATCCTGGGCGGCCTGCTGAAATCGACCAGCGGCGAGGTCTTTCTCGAAGGCAAGGTGGTGGACGAGCCCGGCCCCGATCGCGCCATCGTCTTCCAGAACCACTCGCTGCTGCCCTGGCTCACCGTCTACGGCAACATCGCCATCGCCGTCGACAAGGTGTTTGGCGGATCCCAGGGCAAGGGCAAGAACAAGGCCGAGCGCCACGACTGGGTCATGCACAATCTCGAGCTGGTGCAGATGGCCCAGGCCAAGGACAAGCGCCCGCACGAGGTCTCGGGCGGCATGAAGCAGCGTGTCGGCATCGCCCGGGCGCTCGCCATGCAGCCCAAGGTGCTGCTGATGGACGAGCCGTTCGGCGCGCTCGACGCGCTGACCCGCGCCCATCTGCAGGACAGCGTGATGGAGATCCACGCCAAGCTCGGCAACACGGTGCTGATGATCACCCATGATGTCGACGAGGCGGTGCTGTTGTCGGATCGCGTAGTCATGATGACCAATGGCCCTGCTGCCACCATCGGCGAGATCCTGGCGATCGATCTGCCGCGGCCCCGCCGCCGGCTCGAACTCGCGACCGATCCGGAATATGCGCGTTGCCGGGCGGCCGTTCTGGAGTTCCTCTATGCGCGCCACCGCGTTCCGGCGCGGGCAGCGGCCTGAAGAGCGACATGAGCGACTTCGACGACCAGCAGAAGCAATGGCTGCAGGGCTTCGTCAGCGGCATCGAGGCGCGCAAGGCGGCTGACAGACTGTCAGGCCGCGCTTCGGGCGCACCGGCGACCCAGTCGTCAGGTCAGGGGAGCGACCCTGATGCTCTTCAGCACGCCGCCCAGGACCGCGCTGTTGCCGCGGGAGGCAAGCTAGGCATCGAGGAGAAGGCCAAGCGCGAGCGCCATCCGCTCGATCGTTGGGATGAGGTCGTGGGCCGCGCCGAGGCCGGCCAGTTTCCCAAGGGCGTCGACGTCCTGCTCACCAAGTATCATGGCCTCTTCTATGTCGCGCCGGCGCAGAACTCCTACATGTGCCGGCTGCGCAT
>JAUXRT010000299.1 GCA_030681635.1 Reyranella sp. | reverse complement strand
GGCTGAGCGGTCCCTTCTCGTGCGGATAGTTCACCGTCACCTTGGGCTTGAACATGTACTTCAGCGTCAGCGCAAAGCCCGTGACCAGTTCGGTCAGCAGGAACGCGCGCGCGGTACGGTCGAGAGAGGCCATTGTGCGATCTCCCTAAAGCTTCGGAACCCAGCCGCCGAACTGCAGCACGGCGGCGGTGAGGACGACCCAGCCCAACGAGACCGGCAGGAACACTTTCCAACCCAGCCGCATCAGCTGGTCGTAGCGGTAGCGAGGCAGCGTGCCCTTGGTCCAGCTGAAGACGAACAGCAGGAACGCGATCTTGAGGGCGAACCAGACGACACCCGGCACGTAGATGAAGGGCGCGTACGGGACCGGCGACATCCAGCCGCCGAGAAACAGAATGGCCCCGAGCGCCGACAGGAGGATCATGTTGGCGTATTCGCCGAGGAAGAACAGGCCGAACGTCATCGCCGAATATTCGGTGTGGAAGCCCGCCACGAGCTCGGCCTCGGACATCGGCAGATCGAAGGGCGTCCGGTTGGTTTCCGCCAGGGCCGACACGAAGAAGATCACGAACATCGGCAGCAGCGGCAGGAAGAACCAGTTCCAGAACCATCCGGATTGGGCGACCACGACGTCGGACAGGTTGAGCGAGCCGACGCAGAGCAAAACGGTGATCAGCACGAAGCCGATTGAGACTTCATAAGACACCATCTGCGCCGCCGAGCGCAGCGCGCCCAGGAAGGCGTACTTCGAGTTCGACGCCCAGCCGGCGATGATGATGCCATAGACGCCGAGCGAGGAGATGGCGAAGAGGTAGAGAATGCCGACGTTGATGTCGGCAATGACCCAGCCGTCGTCGAACGGCACCACCGCCCAGGCCACCAGCGCCGTCATGAAGGTGATCATCGGCGCGATGATGAACAGAATCGCGTTGGCGCTGGACGGAACGATGGTTTCCTTCAGCACCAGCTTCAAGCCGTCGGCGAAGGGCTGCAGCAGGCCGAACGGGCCAACCACGTTGGGACCGCGGCGGAGCTGGATCGAGGCCCAGACCTTACGGTCGACGTAAGTCATGTAGGCGACCGCAACCAGCAGCGGCACCGTAACGGCCAGGCACTGGGCCAAGATGACGATGGCCTGGCCCAGCCAGTTGGTGGTGAAGAACTGAATCAGATCGGCGCTCATGCCTTACTCCGCCGCCAAGAGTTGGGCGCGCGAGGCCATACACTCGGCCATCGTCCTGGACGCCCGGCTGATCGGGCAGGTCATGTAGAAATTGACGATCGGCGACACGAACGGTTGATCGGTCAAGGTCCCCGCCTTGCCGAAGACACCCCATGTACCGGCCGCCTGCTGGTCGATCGCGGCGAAAGTCCTGTTCACCGCGACGAGGCGGGCACGCACCTGGTCGAGCGTGTCGTAGGGAAGCGTCTTGCCGAGCCGCTCCGAGAGTGCACGCAGGATCGCCCAGTCCTCGCGGGCATCGCCCGGCGGATAGCCGGCGCGCTGGCCGAGCTGCACACGGCCTTCGGTGTTCACATAGGTTCCAGGCTTTTCGGTATAGGCGGCACCCGGCAGGACGACATCGGCGCGATGGGCGCCGGCATCGCCGTGGTGTCCCTGATAGACCACGAAGGCCTTGCCGAGGCGCTTGGTGTCGATCTCGTCGGCGGCCAGGAGATAGACCAGCTCGATCTCGCGCTTCTCGCAGCCGGCCAGGATGGCTTCGACGTCGCGACCGCCCTCGCCCGGCACCAGGCCGAGATCGAGGCCGCCAACACGCGCGGCCGTCGTGTGGAGCACGGCAAAGCCGTTCCAGTCGGCGCGGACAGCGTTCAGCTTCTCGGCGAGATCGCGGGCCAGCGCCAGGATGGCGGCGCCGTCTTCACGCGCCAGTGCGCCCATGCCGACGACGATCAACGGGTGCTTCGCCGTCTTCAGCTTCTCGGAAAAGCCGAGCTTGCCGTCGACCAGCTCGCGCAAGGTCGCGGGGCCGGCGCCCAGGCGCTCGACCGGATAGGTGTGGTCCACTGCGGGGCCGACGCTGGCAATAGCGCACTGGCCCGACAGGTAGCGCTTGCGTAGCCGGGCATTCAGGACCGGCGATTCCCAGCGCGGGTTTGTCCCGATCAGCAGGATCGCATCGGCCGAATCGATACCGCGGACACCGGGATTGAAGATGTAGCTGCCGCGCGGACCATCGAGCTTGGCACCATCCTGGCGGCAGTCGATGTTGGGCGATCCCAGCGCTTTCATCAGATCTTTTAGCGCCACCATCGATTCGGCGTCGCACTGGTCGCCCGCGATCGCGGCCACCTTGGAACCATCGAGGCCCTTCAGCTTGGCTTCGATCGCGGCGAACGCCTGGTCCCAGGTCGCTTCGACCAGCTTGCCGCCGCGCCGCACATAGGGCCGGTCCAGCCGCTGGTGACGCAGGCCGTCGAGGGCATGGCGCGTCTTGTCGGAAATCCACTCCTCGTTCACATCGTCGTTGAGGCGCGGCAGCACGCGCATCACCTGCGCGCCGCGTGTGTCGACGCGGATGTTGGCTCCAAGGCCGTCCATCACGTCGACCGACTCAGTCTTGCTGAGCTCCCACGACCGCGCCTCGAAGGCGTAAGGCTTGGAGGTCAAGGCGCCGACCGGGCAAAGATCGACCAGATTGCCGGACAGCTCGGTGCTGAGCGCATGCTCGACGTAGGTCGTGACTTCCATGCTCTCGCCGCGGCCCGTCGCGCCCAGCTCCTCGACGCCCGCCACCTCGGTGGCGAAACGGATGCAGCGCGTGCAGTGGATGCAGCGGTTCATCGAGGTCTTGACCAGCGGGCCCAGTTCCTTGTCCGGCACCGCGCGCTTGTTCTCGTGGAAGCGGCTGCGGTCGAAGCCGTAGCCCATCGCCTGGTCCTGCAGGTCGCACTCGCCGCCCTGGTCGCAGATCGGACAAT
This sequence comes from Reyranella sp., assembly GCA_030681635.1. Classification (GTDB taxonomy): domain Bacteria; phylum Pseudomonadota; class Alphaproteobacteria; order Reyranellales; family Reyranellaceae; genus Reyranella. Next base: position 719 of record JAUXRT010000299.1, on the reverse strand, counting down.
CGAGCGGATGGTTGATCAGCAGGAACTCCATCACACCGTTGCGCGCCTTCTTGACCGTCGGCGTCGTTGTGAAGATCTCCTGCTTGTCGGCAACGGGCAGCGCGCAGCTCGCCTGTGGCTTGGGCGGCCCGGGCTTCACCTCGACCAGGCACATGCGGCAATTGCCGGCGATCGACAGACGCTCGTGGTAGCAGAAGCGCGGGATCTCGACGCCCGCCAGCTCACAGGCCTGCAGGACCGTGATGCCAGCCGGCACCTCGAGTTCGACGCCATCGATCTTTACCTTGGGCATTGCCTGCTCCCCGCCCCTACTCGGCCGCCAGTTTTTCGGTGCGCGCGAGGATGCGGCGCTCCATCTCGGGCCGGAAATGGCGGATCAGGCCCTGGATCGGCCATGCCGCCGCGTCGCCCAGGGCGCAGATCGTGTGTCCCTCGACCTGCTTTGTCACATCCTCGAGCGCGTCGATCTCTTCCAGACGCGCATTGCCCGTCACCATGCGTTCCATGACGCGCCACATCCAGCCGGTGCCCTCGCGGCACGGCGTGCACTGGCCGCAGCTCTCGTGCTTGTAGAAGTAGCTGAGCCGGGCGATCGCCTTCACGATGTCGGTCGACTTGTCCATGACGATGACGGCCGCGGTGCCGAGGCCCGACTTCTGGTCGCGCAGCGAATCGAAATCCATCAGGACTGTGTCGCAGATCGATTTGGGCAGCAGCGG
>JAUXRT010000291.1 GCA_030681635.1 Reyranella sp. | reverse complement strand
TAGTAGGGCTGGTCGTGATGCCAGGGCGTGCGCTCCTGCGTGCCCGGCTCCTTCACCAGCAGGTGATCATGATAGTAGACGACCTCGCGCGACCCCATCAGGCGCGCCGCGATCTGCTTGGCGGGCGAGTCGTGCACGAAGTCCCGGGCCGCCGGGTGCCGCTGCCAGAGCTGGAAGTCGACAAAGAAACGGCCCGGCGCACCGGCGGGCGTATTGATGCGCACCATAGGTCCGGGCATGGCGATGTCGTCGTCGATGGCGGCGCGCAGGCGCTCGATCCAGTCGGCAGAGAAAGCGCCGCGCAGGCAGACCGCGCCATCGGCCTGGTATTGCGCGACGTCCGCATCGGTCGGCAGCGTCATCAGATCTCCCCGAAATCGCCGCCGCGTCCCTTGCCCGCAGCGAAGCGGGCCGCACCCTTGCGCGATTCGGCCTGCAAGGCCGGCATGCCATGCCGCGCCTCGTTGACCAGTGCTGCCGGCATGTCGAGCGCCCACTGATCATAGGACGAGCGGCGGTCGGAACGCAGGCAGGCCTGGGGAAACTTCGCGAGTTGCTCGGCCAGTATCTTGGCCTCGGCAAGCGCCTGCCCTTCCGGCACCAGCCGGTTGGCCAATCCCCAGTCGAAGGCCTCGCGAGCGCCGACTTCGCGGCCGGTCATGATCATGTCGAGGGCGCGGCTGTGGCCGACCAGGCGCGGCAGCCGCACCGTGCCGCCGTCGATCAGGGGTACGCCCCAGCGCCGGCAGAACACGCCGAACTTGGCGCTCTCGGACGCCACGCGCAGGTCGCACCAAAGGGCGAGCTCCAGGCCGCCCGCCACGGCGTAGCCTTCGACGGCGGCGATCACCGGCTTGGACAGCAGATGGCGCGTCGGGCCCATCGGGCCGGGACCGGCAGGATCGTGCAACGAAGGTCCCTCGCGGCCGGCCGCCACCTTGAGATCGTAGCCGGCGCAGAAGGTGCCGCCGCGGCCGGTCAGGATCGCGATTGATTGCGTCTCGTCGGCGTCGAAGGCCAGGAACGCCTCGCGCAGCAGGATCGCCGTCTCGGGATCGACGGCGTTGCGTGCCTCGGCAAAACGGTCGATCGAGACGATCGTGGTCGTGCCTTCCTTTTCGACCGCGACCTTGGCCATCTCAGTGCCCCTCAGTGGCCCTGCATCATGCGCAGCGGCGTGTAGATCAACACCGTCTCGCCCTTCTGGTTCTTGACCAGGTTGGTGGTGCGCACGAGGGCGCGTGACGGATCCTTCGAGGTCGGCTTGATCTCGGTGACCTCGATCTCGACGTGGATCGTGTCGTTCACATAGGTCGGGCCCTTGATGTCGAAGCCCATCGACAGGAAGGCGAGCCCCGAGCCCTGCAGCGTGGTCGGGATCACGAGCCCCTCGGCCATGGAGTAGACCAGGGCACCGGGGCACGGGTGGCCGCCGCGCATCGGCGCGTGGCTCTTGATGTATTCCTTGTTGGTAAACAGCTCCTCGGAAAAGCCGCAAAGCGTCACGAAATTGAGGAGGTCGGCCTCGAAGAGGGTGCGTCCGTAGGTGGTGAACCGGTCGCCGATCTTGAGGTCGCGCCAGTTCCAGCCTTCGCCCAACTGCTTCATCGGTCGCTCCTAGTGGTGGGCGCCGGCGAGGACGCCTTCGCGCAGCTTGTAGAGCCTGCTGCAGTAGGGACACTCGACGTGCCCATCTGCTCCCAGGTTGAGGTAGACTTTGGGATGTCCCAACGCGCCGCCCCCGCCATCGCAGGCGACGCGGTCAGTATCGACAGTGATGACTTCAAAAGGCTCGGTCACAATCTCACTCCTCCTGCGGCGCCGAATGATAGCGGCGGTCCTGGCTCCGGTCATTCTTTCCGCCTGTGCGCCCACGGTCATTCCGGCGGGCAGCGCGGTGCGGCCGCCTGCCCTCATCACGGCAGCAGGCTCGGCTGACCGTTATGTCGCGGCTGACGGCACCGCGCTACCGCTTGCGGTATGGCCTGCGGCAAACGGCGCGCCCAAGGCCGTGATCCTGGGCCTGCACGGCTACGGCGATTACCGCAACGCCTGGGAGGAACCGGCGGCGATCTGGGCCAAGGCCGGCATCACCACCTACGCCTACGACCAGCGCGGTTTTGGCGGCAGCCCGACGCGTGGCCGCTGGGCCGGTACCGACAGCCTGGTCGAGGACGCGAGGACGATGACCAGCCTGGTCCGGGCCCGCCACCCGGGGGTGCCGCTCTATCTCGCCGGCGAGAGCATGGGCAGCGCCATCGCCCTCGTGGCTGCCGACCAGACGATCGACGCCGACGGGCTGATCCTGCTCGCCACGGCGCTGCGGTCGCGCGACACCTTGGGGCCGATGGCGAGCGGCGGGCTCTGGTTCTTCGCCCACACGATCCCGTGGATGCCGTCAGGTCCGACATCGATCGACTACAAGCCGACCGACAATCCCAAGACGCTGGAGAAACTGCGCAAAGATCCGATGATGCTGCGCCAGACGCGCCTCGATATGGCCTATGGGCTGGTCGACTTGATGGATGCCGCCAGGAGCGCCGCCGGGCGGGTGAACATGCCGTACCTCATGCTGCACGGGTTGGGCGACCGCATCGTGCCGCGCGAGCCGGTGCGGGCCGCAATTGAGGTCATGCCGCGACGGCCCGATTCCAGGCTCGCCTTCTATCGCGACGGCTATCATCTGTTGCTGCGCGACAAGGAGGGTGCCGTCGTGGCCGCCGACATCGTCGTCTGGGTGTCCGATCACGAGGCGGTGCTGCCATCGGGTGCCGATGCCGCACAGTCGCAGCCCGAGTTGGCAGCTCTATGGGGCTCGCGCCGCCCACGCTAGGGCCCCTTCTTTGAGAGTGGGTCGGCTACTTGCCGCAGCGGATGACGACCGAAGCAGGGCCGCGCACGTCGCCCAGTTCGCCCCGGGTCGGCATGTTGTCCATCTTCAGCACGGTGTAGTCGCCATTCGTCGCGTTGCAGAGCGCGACGGCGCGCGACTGGCAACCGCCTGGCGTCTTGCAGCTGATGGAGATGGCCGGCTGGCCATCCGACCAGGTGACGGCCGACGCCTGGCTTTCCGTCGCGGGGTCGTTGCCCAGCGTGCCCTTGCCGATGCCGCATGCAGCCAAAAGACCTGCGATGCCCATGCAGAGCATCCAGCGAACCATCGATCGCAAGGTCATCCCCGTCCCCCCGTTTCCCGGCCTGACACCGGGTACATGACAGTACATCGCTGCCCAGCGCAGGTGCAAGGCGGCGCGGCTTTCCTCAACCCAAAGGATCACCCCAAGTGCACTGTCGCCCGTGGCCAAGGCGATGCGTATAATTCCGGGCGATGACACACAGCTCCTCGCGCCCGCCGGCAGTGCAGCGCCTCCACGCAATTTCCCTGCTCGGCATCATTGCCGCCCTGCTGACGCCCGACGGCGCCGGCGCTCAGCAGACGAACGAACAACTGGCCGCGCGCTGCAGCGAGCTCGGCGCCATCTTCGACCGGTTGGGCACGCGCCGCGGCGAAGGCTCGGGCGGACCTGACATGACCCGCCTGGGTGCCGGCATCGACTGCCAGAAAGGCCGCTACGCGCAGGGCATCAAGGCGCTGGAGGATCTCCTCCGGCGCAACAGGATCTCT
>JAUXRT010000264.1 GCA_030681635.1 Reyranella sp. | reverse complement strand
GCGCCAGGGTCGGCCGGCCCAGCAGCGCCAGATCGCCGATCGCCGACAGCACCGGCGGCGCGCCGGGCACGGCCGCCAGCGCATCAGGGTAGGCAGCGTCGCCCATCACCAGGAAGCGGCCGCCGGCCTTCCCACCGACCTTGGCGAGCCTGGTCTCCTCGCGGTCGATGTCGGCGTCGGCGCAGGTGGCGAGCCTTTGGCAGGCCGCCCGCGCCGAGCCGAAATGGGCGAGCGCCTCGTGGAAGGTGACAGGCCCGATGCGGGCGCTGCGCGCCAGCCGCAGGCGCGCCCGGCGTTCTTGTGGATCGAGGTCGAGTGCATGCGGGCCATCAAACATGCCGGCGAGCATACGGCGAGAATCTCACATAAGTAAAACAACCAAAAGTAGTATTCAGCGCAGCCGGGGATTGAGCGCGTCGCGCAGCCAGTCGCCCAGGAGGTTCACCGACAGCGACAGGATCACCAGCGCCAGCGCCGGGAAGATCACGATCCACCATTCGCCCGAGAACAGGAAGGCGTTGCCGATGCGGATCAGCGTGCCGAGCGACGGCTGGGTGGCCGGCATGCCGACCCCGAGATACGAGAGCGAGGCTTCGGCGATGACCGCCAGCGCCAGTTCGATGGTGGCGATCACCAGCACGGGGCCCCAGGCGTTGGGCAACACATGCCCCAGCGCGATCCGCGCACCGGGCACGCCGATGATGCGGGCGGCGTTGACATAGTCCTTGTTCTTTTCGGCGAGCGTCGTGGCCCGCGTGACGCGTGCGAACTGCGGCCAGTAGGCGAAGCCGATCGACAGCACCAGCACCCAGATGGCGACGCTGTCATGGACGCCCTTGGGCAGCATCACGCGCGCCACGCCGTCCAGGGTCAGTGCAATCAGGATGGCGGGCACGGTGAGCTGGATGTCGGCCATGCGCATGATCACGGCCTCGACCCAGCCGCCACGGAAGCCCGCCAGCAGGCCCAGCAACACGCCGGTCGTGACCGAGAGCAGGATGGCGGCGAGCCCGATCATCAGCGAGACGCGGCAGCCGTAGAGGATGGCCGACAGCATGTCGCGGCCCTGGTTGTCGGTGCCCAGCGGATGCTTGGCCGTGCCGCCCTCGTTCCAGGCCGGTGGCGTGAAGGCGTCCATCAGGTTGAGCGCCTTCACATCGAACGGATCGAAAGGCACCACCCAGGGCGCGAAGGCAGCCCCGATGAAATAGACCAGCGTGACCAGGGCGGCGGCGATGGTGAGCGGCGAGCGGCGAAAGCTCCACCACATGTCGCTGTCGCGAAAGCGGGCGAAGGTCGAGCTGTGGTCGCTCATGATGCGGTCATCCGCCGGCAGAGGAGCGCGCCCAGCGCGCCGAGCAGGGCCAGGACGGCGGCAAGCGGGCCGAAGCCGTCGAACCCATCCCAGCTGATGATCGCGGCACCAAGCGCCGCCGCACCCACCCAGCCGACACTTGCTGTGGTGCCGTTCAGCCCCAGCACCGTGCCGCGTATTTCCTCCGGCACCGCGGCAAGTGCCGCCATATAGGAAGGCCGGCCCAGCGCATTCAGCAGCACATAGACGAAGCCCAGGGCGACCGAGACTTCCAGGCTGGGATGCCACAGGAAGAGAACCAGGGCCGCCGCCGCCGACAGGGCCATGGCGACGGCGAAGACCATCAGCCGGTCGCGCAGGCGATCGGCAAGTTGTCCGCCCATGATCGTGCCGGCGACATTGCCGATCGCGAACACCGCCAGCGGCAGGGCGACCTGGATCAGCGACAGGTGATAGGTCGCCTGCAGGAAGGTGGCGAAATAGACCGCGGCCAGGCCGTAGCAGATGCGTTCGGCAATGCCGCTGGAGAGCAGCCCCAGCACACGGGGAGACAGCGCGCTCCGGAAGGACGGCCGCGCCGTCGGGCGCGTATGGCCGGCGGTGCCGCGGCCTACCGTGGCGAACAGGCTGAGGCAGGCGAGGAGAGACAGGCCGCCCAGGCAGATCAGCCAACCGCGCCAGCCGATCAGCGAGCCCACGGCCGCGGCCATCGGCACGCCGATCAGCAGGGTGAGCGATTGGCCACTCATCACCCAGCCCAGCGCGCGGCCGCGCTGGCTGTCGGTAACGCGGCCGGAGACTTCGGCGAACGCCACGCCGGTGAAGGCGCCGCAGCAGGCGCCCGCCGCCGTCGCCCACACCCCTACCCAGAAGAACGACCCGGCCATCGCCTGTGCGCCAAGGCACAGGGCCAGGCCGAAGGGCGAGGCGACCAGCAGAGCCCGGCGGCCGATGAGATCGGAGAGCCAACCGCCAAACGCCGAGGCGACGCCCCAGGACACCGATGTCAGCGACACCAGGTTGGCGACCAGCTGCATGGAGACGTCGAGGTCGCGCGCCATGTCGAGGAGGAAGGGCGCGCGCGTGGTGCCGCTCGACGTGGTGGCGAAGGAGCCGAGGCAGGCGGCTCCGATCAGGGCCCAGGGAAGTGCAGAGGGCAGGGTGCGCGACGCGGTCACGGTCATCCGCCTGCCGTGCCGAGCCCGGCGCGGTCGAGCTGGAGCCGGGGATCGATGGTGGCGTAGAGCAGGTCGACGAAGAAATTGATCGCCACGAAGATGAACGAGACCATCACGAGATAGGCCGCCATCACCGGAATGTCGGCGAATTGCACCGACTGGATGAAGAGCTGGCCCATGCCCGGCCACTGGAACACCGTCTCGGTGATGATCGAGAAGGCGATCAGGCCGCCGATCTGGATGCCGATCACGGTGATCACCGGCAGCAGCGTGTTCTTGAGCGCGTGCCGGAAGTGCACGGCGCGGTTGGTGAGGCCGCGGGCGCGCGCGAACTTGATATAGTCGGTGCGCAGCACCTCCAGCATCTGCGAGCGCACCAGGCGCAGCACCAGGGTCATCTGGAACAGCGAGAGCGTGAAGGCCGGCAGCACGATCGCCTTCAGCCCCGCGGCGGTCAGCAGGCCCGAATTCCACCAGCCGAGCTTCACCGTCTCGCCGCGGCCGAAGGAGGGGAAGCACCAGTCAGCCGGCAGCCCGATCGCCGGCGCCCAGGATTTGCATTCGACCGAAAAGACATAGATCAGCAGGATACCGATCACGAAGGTGGGCATGGCGACGCCCGCCAGCGAGAAGGTCATGATCGCGCCGCTGTCGACGGTGTTGCGCCGGAGCGCCGTCACGACGCCGAGCGGGATGCCCATCGCCAGCGCCAGCAGGGCGGCCACCGCCACCAGCTCCAGCGTCGCCGGCATCCGTTCCACGATCAGGTCGGAGACCGGCCGGGCCAGGCGATAGCTCTTGCCGAAGTTGCCGGTCATGGCGTTGCCGAGGAAGCGCACGAACTGCACCGCCACGGAATCCTCCAGCCCGAGGTCGCGCCGCATCTCCTCGCGGTCGGAGGCCGACGCCTCCTGACCGACCATGTTGTTCACCGGGTCGCCGACGAAGTTGAACAGCACGAAGCACAGGAACGAGACCGCCAGCATGACCGCCAGCGACTGCAGGAGACGGGACACGATGAAAGCCAGCACGGCGCCGGCTTTCCTGTTGCTTCAGCGCGGCCTTGCTACTTGATCTTCGAGTATTTGAAGTTGGGCGTGTCGTTGGCGAAGATCGGCATGGTCACCTTGTCGCTCATCGCCCAGACGATCAGCTGGTGGTGCAGCGGCAGGTACGGCATGTCGGCGACCACCGTCGCCCAGGCGTCGGCAACCATCTTGTCGCGCTTGGCCTGGTCGACCTCCTTCAGCATCGCGTCGCTCAACTCGTCGAGCTTGGCGCTCGAGTAGCCGGTGAAGTTCCAGCTTCCCACCTTCTTTGCCGCGTCGCTGGTCTGGTAGAGGAAGGTGAAGACATAGTGCGAATCGAGCGTCGGCACGCCCCAGCCCAGCAGGAAGAAGCTGGAGTCCTTCTTCTGCAGCTTGGGAAAGTGCAAGGTCTTGGACCGCGCCTGGAGATCGACCTTGATGCCGATCTGGGCCAGCATGCCGGCGACCGCCTGACAGATCTGCTCGTCGTTGTTGTAGCGATCGTTGGGGCAATCGAGCGTGACGCCGAAGCCGTTGGGATAGCCCGCGTCGGCCATCAGTTTCTTGGCCGCGGCCACGTCGAATTTTTGGCGCTGGTCGAGCGCCGGCGTATAGCCGTGCACGCCGGGCGAGGTGACGAGGCCGGCGGGCGCCGCGAAGTTGCGCATCACCTTGGCCTTGATCGCGTTGATGTCGATCGCCTGGTACATGGCCTGGCGCACGCGCTTGTCGGCGAACGGGTTCTTGCCCTTGACGTCGGAGTACTTGAGTTCGGCCGAGCCCATGTCGAGGCCGAGGAAGATCGAGCGGACCTGCGCGGTCTCCTCGGTCTTGAGGCCGGCCGTCTGCTTGATGCGTGCGATGTCCTGCAGCGGCGCGTCGAGCACGAAATCGACCTGGCCCGAGATCAGCGCAGCGACACGGGTCGAGGGTTCCTTGACCGGCGTGTAGACCAGCTCGTCGGGGTAGTCGGGAAACTGCTTGGCGCCCCAGTAGGTCGGGTTCTTCGTCATCACGGTGCGCACGTCGGGGTCGCGTTGCTTCACCATATAGGGTCCGGTGCCCATGGCATTGCGGACCTCGAAGGTCTCTTCCTTGTCCTTGTAGCTCTGCGGCTTGGTGACGTTGTTCTTCTCCGCCCACGCCTTGGACATGATCATGATGCTGGTCGTGTAGTCGGGCAGGATGGGGTTGGGC
>JAUXRT010000259.1 GCA_030681635.1 Reyranella sp. | reverse complement strand
CAACGTCTATGGGCCGGAAGGCACCTATGACGGCGGCCGCGAGAAGGCCCCGGCTGCGATGTGCCGCAAGGTCATCGCCGCCAAATTGTCGGGCAAGCACGAGATCGAGATCTGGGGCGACGGCGAGCAGACCCGCTCGTTCATGTATATCGACGACTGCACCCAAGGCACGATCAAGCTCGCCGAAAGCGACATCATCGAGCCGCTGAACATCGGCAGCGACGAGCTGGTCAGCATCAACACGCTGGTCGACATGGTCGAGAAGCTCGCCGGCATCAAGCTGAAGCGCAGCTACAAGCTCGACGCGCCCAAGGGCGTGCGCGGCCGCAACAGCGACAACACGCTGATCAAGAAGCTGATGAACTGGGCCCCGTCCATCCGTCTCGAGGACGGCATGGAGAAGACCTACAAGTGGATCTACGACGAGATGACCTCGGGCAAGGCCTCGGTCGTCAACGCGCTGCCGCGCGCCGTCGCCGCCCAGTAAGTTCTTGCCTGCGTCGCGTCGGCCCTAGCGGCCGACGCGGCTCACGGCCTTGTTGCTCTTCAGCAGGCCGTCGAAGTAGGCGATCGTTTTCGCCAGCCCCTGGTCGAGGGCAACCTTCGGCTCCCACTTGAGCTTTTCCCGCGCCAGGCTGATGTCCGGGCAGCGCTGCATCGGATCGTCGACCGGCAGGGGGGCGAAGATCAGCTTCGACTTGCCGCCGACCATCTCCAGTATCTTCTCGGCGAGATGACGGATCGGCATCTCGGCCGGATTGCCGATGTTGACCGGCCCCGTGAAATCGTCGGGCGTGTGATCCATCAGGCGCAGCCAGCCATCGAGCAGGTCGTCGACGTAGCAGAAGGCGCGGGTCTGCATGCCGTCGCCGTAGATCGCGATATCCTCGCCCTTGAGCGCCTGGACGATGAAGTTGGACACCACGCGTCCATCGTTGGGGTGCATGCGCGGGCCGTAGGTGTTGAAGATTCGCGCCACCTTGATGCGCAGCTTGTGCTGGCGGTGGTAGTCGAAGAACAGCGTCTCGGCGCAACGCTTGCCCTCGTCGTAGCAGGCGCGCGGCCCGATCGGATTGACGCTGCCGCGGTAGCTCTCGACCTGGGGATGGACGGTGGGGTCGCCGTAGACCTCGCTGGTCGAGGCCTGGAAGATCTTGGCGCGGACCCGCTTGGCCAGCCCCAGCATGTTGATGGCGCCGTGCACGCTGGTCTTGGTCGTCTGCACCGGGTCGTGCTGGTAGTGAACCGGCGAGGCCGGGCAGGCCAGGTTGTAGATCTCGTCGACCTCGACATAGAGCGGGAACGTCACGTCGTGGCGCATCAGTTCGAAGCGCGGATTGCCAAGGCAGGCGGCGATGTTCTGCTTGGAGCCGGTGAAGTAATTGTCGACGCAGAGCACGTCGTTTCCGGCCTCCAACAGCCGTTCGCACAGGTGCGAGCCCAGGAATCCCGCGCCGCCGGTGACCAAGATACGCTTGCTCATGATGCCCCTGAAAGATCGCCTCGTTTCGCCACTGACACTAGGCGATCAAGCTCTTGAAATCACTCCCAAACGGCCGAAGGATGCCACCGTCGCACACCCTCTGGTGCGGCCAAGACTGCAGGGGAAACGTCGAATGAGCATCGAGATTGCGGGTCTCGCCGACATCGTCCGAGTCCATGCCGGGGAACGTCCCGACGCCGCCGCCATCGTCTACGAGGGCCGCACGACGACCTATGCCGGCCTCGATCGTGCTGCGAGCCAGGTGGCCAACGGACTGATCGCCAAGGGCCTCAAACCGCAGGCGCGCGTCGCGCATCTCGACAAGAGCAGCGACCTTTTCTTCGAGCTGCTGTTCGGTGTGGCCAAGGCCAATGGCGTCATGGTTTCGGTCAACTGGCGACTCGCACCGCCCGAGATCCTGCACATCATCAACGATGCCGAAGCCGAAATCCTGTTCGTCGGCGAAGAATACTTCCCCGTCGTCGAGAAGATCCGCGACGGGCTGAAAACCGTCCGCGAGATCGTGACACTGGGCGGCCGCCATGGCGTCTGGGAGGATTTCACAGCCTGGCGCGACCGCCAGGGCACCCCCGATCCGGCGTTGGCGGTCCGGCCGCAGGATACGGCGGTGCAGTTCTACACCAGCGGCACGACAGGGCTGCCCAAGGGCGCCGAGCTCACCAACGCCAACTTCGCCTGGATGTTTCCGCTGTGGACGAAGAGCTGGCTGCTGGCGCCCGGCGTGCCCAACCTCGTCTGCCTGCCGATGTTCCACATCGGCGGCGCCGGCTGGGGCATTGCCGGTCTCTTCGCAGGCGCCACCAACCATGTCGTGCGCGAGTTCGTGCCGGCGGTGATCCTCGAGACCATCCAGCGCGAGCGGCTGCAGGTCATGCTGCTGGTACCGGCGATGATCCTCTTCCTGGTGCAGGCGCCGCAGATCCGCGAGACCGATCTCGCGAGCCTGCGCCTGATCGTCTACGGCGCGGCGCCGATTCCCGTCGAGCTGTTGAAGCAGGCGATGAGCATCTTCCCGTGCGGCTTCCAGCAGGTCTATGGCCTCACCGAGACGACCGGCGCGATCACCCTGCTGCCGCCCGAGGATCACGATCCGTCCGATGCCCGCAAGCTCCTGTCCTGCGGCTACGCCCAGACCGGTGTCGACCTTCGCATCGTCGGCGATGACGGCGCCGACCTGGCGCCCGGCCAGGTCGGCGAGATCGCCGTGCGGTCGCCGCAGATCATGCATGGCTATTGGAAGCTGCCCGACGCCACCGAACGCGCCATCGCCGGCGACTGGTTCATGACCGGCGATGCGGGTTATCTCGACGACAAGGGCTACCTCTACATCTACGACCGCGTGAAGGACATGATCGTCTCGGGCGGCGAGAACATCTATCCCGCCGAGGTTGAGAGCGCCCTGTTCGGTCATCCCGACGTGGCCGACGTGGCTGTGATCGGCGTGCCTGACGAGCGCTGGGGCGAGGCGGTGAAGGCCGTCGTGGTGAAGAAGCCCGGCGCCGGCGTTACGGCCGGCGAACTGATCGCCTGGGCACGCGAACGCATCGCCGGCTACAAGCTGCCGAAGTCGGTCGACTTCATCGAGGCGCTGCCGCGCAATCCGACCGGCAAGATTCTGAAGCGCGAACTGCGCCTGCCCTACTGGGGCGACAAAGTGCGGCAGGTCAACTGACACCAGCACCGCTGCGCGAACGCCGCGCCGAATGGCCCCTCGAAATCAACCTGAAGCAACGCTAGAAGAGCGACCCACTCGAACAGATGGCCCGGCCCCGCATGTCCCAGCTCCCCTCCAATCTCACACCCGTCCGCGACGCCCACGCCTTCGATCAGGTGCGCCTCACCGACTACATGACGTCGAACGTCGACGGCTTTCGCGGGCCGCTGAAGGTGCTGCAATTCGAGGGCGGGCAAAGCAATCCGACCTTCCACCTGACCGACGGCGGCGGCCGCATGTACGTGCTGCGCAAGAAGCCGACCGGCAAGCTGCTGCCCTCGGCGCACCAGGTCGATCGCGAGTATCGGGTGATCAAGGCCTTGTCGGATCACACCGATGTGCCGGTGCCCAAGCCCTACGCGCTGTGCCAGGACGATTCGGTGATCGGCACCGCCTTCTACCTCATGGAGTTCCTGCCCGGCCGGATCCTGTCCAATTCCAAGATGCCGGGCATCTCGCCGGCCGACCGCGGCAAGATCTTCGATTCGATGAACGACGTGCTGGCGCGCATCCACAATGTCGACTATCGCGCCGTCGGCCTGGGCGACTTCGGCCGCGAGGGCCAGTACATCCAGCGCCAGCTCGCGCGCTGGACCAGCCAGTACGATCTCGCCCGAACCGACAACGTCGAGTCGATGGAACTGCTGAAGCAGTGGCTGCCGGCCAATCTGCCGCCGGGCGACGAGACGCGCATCAATCACGGCGACTATCGCCTCGGCAACACCATCGTCCATCCGACCGAGCCGCGCGTCATCGCCGTGCTCGACTGGGAGCTGTCGACGCTCGGCCATCCCCTGGCCGACCTCGGCTACAACTGCATGATGTATCATTTCGGCGAGGGCTTCGGCGCCTCCGAAGGCTATGCCGGCGTGGACCTCAAGGCCTTCGGCATCCCGACCGAGCAGGAATATCTCGCCGCCTATGCGCGCCGCACCAAGCGCCAGGAAATCCCCAACTGGAATTTCTTCGTGGCATTCTCGCTGTTCCGCCTCGCTGCCATCGTGCAGGGCGTCTACAAGCGCGGCCTCGACGGCAATGCCTCGTCCGAAACCGCAAAGCAGTATGGCAACCGCGCACGCATCCTGGCCGATCTTGCCTGGTCGCTGGTCAAGAACGGCGCCTGAGCGCCGGCCGGCTACTCGTCGGTAGAGGGTACCATCGACGTGTCGTTGCCCTTCGGACAGTTCTCGCTGTCGACCACCGCGTTCGCAGGATTGCGATACCTGCCGATATCGTAGGGCGCGTCGTCGCTTGGCGGCCGCGACCGGCGCCTCGACGGCAAGCTGCCAATAGACGCTGGGCAGATCGTGATCGAAGGTGCTCT
>JAUXRT010000257.1 GCA_030681635.1 Reyranella sp. | reverse complement strand
AAACCCGAGTCTGCCAGTTGGAAAACACCGCCGACGAGCATTTCATCATCGACCGGCATCCCGACTACGACAACGTGTTGATTGCGGGTGGCGGATCGGGGCACGGCTTCAAGCACGGACCGGTGCTGGGGGAGTACATCGCCAAGCGGGCGCTCGGCGAAGCCACTGACCCGGCTTTCGACCACATGGTGCGCTTGGCGCGGTAGGTCGCGCCGGCGGCGGGGCTCCCGGGCTACAATGGGTGCTGGTCCGGGGCGTGGCTCAGCCTGGTAGAGCGTCCGCTTTGGGAGCGGAATGTCGCTGGTTCGAATCCAGTCGCCCCGACCACTTCCACAACCCGGGAGTGCACGCATGGCCTACACCCGCATTACGGTCAATCCTCATCAAATGGGCGGCGTGCCCTGCCTGCGGGGCCTCCGTATTCCGGTTGCCACCGTGGTCAGCCTAATTGCTGATGGCCGCACTGCGCGCGACATCCTCGACGAATACCCTGACTTGGAGGCCGAAGACATCCACGAAGCGCTCCGCTTCGCGGCGGAGGCAGTGCGCGAACGCGTGCTCCCCCCGCCTCTGGTCAGTGAAGTTCCTGATCGACAACTCCGCGCCGGGCACCCCCGTCAAGAAGTGCCCTCCCCGACAAGGATTACCCTCCCGTCAAGCAGTGCAAGGAGTGCCCTCCCGCCAGGGATCGCTAGACAGATTGCCAACGGTGGTAGGCTAGGTCAGCTCATGCATAGCGCCGCCGCCCGTCCCACGATTACGCGCACCACGATCACGACTGGAGACCACTCCAGCGGATGAGGTGAGCTGCCGTTCACCGGGACCTGACGACAAGGGCCATCATCCGCAGGGGTGATGGCCCTTTTGCTTGTCCACCGGAGCCTTGGCGAAGGTGGGACGTTGATGAGGAATGGAAATGACACTTGAAATCTGGAAATTCGGCGGCGCGTCGCTGGCAGATGGACGCGCCATCCAGAAGGCCGCGCGGCAGATCGCCGCGCAC
>JAUXRT010000247.1 GCA_030681635.1 Reyranella sp. | reverse complement strand
CGAAGCGGTCGCCAAGTCGCTCTACAAGCTGATGGCCTACAAGGACGAGTACGAGGTCGGCCGCCTCTATAGCGACGGCGACTTCCTGAAGAAGCTGGGGGCGCAGTTCGAGGGCGACTACAAGCTCACCTTCCATCTCGCGCCGCCGCTGTTCGCCGATCGCGACCCGACGACGGGAGAACTCAAGAAGCGCGAGTATGGCGGCTGGGTGATGCCCCTGTTCCGCCTGCTCGCCTCGATGAAGCACCTGCGCGGCGGCAAGCTCGACGTCTTCGGCTACACCTCGGAGCGCCGCATGGAACGCCGGCTGATCGGCGAATACCAGGCCACGGTCGAGACGGTGCTGGCCACGCTCAGCCAGGACAACCATGCGCTGGCCCTGCAGATCGCGGCGCTGCCGGAGACCATGCGTGGCTTCGGTCACATCAAGGACAAGAACGTGAAGACGGCCAAGGAACGCGAGGCGAGCCTGCTTCAGGCCTACCGCCAGCCCGCCGTCCAGGCGACCGCGGCCGAATAAAGGGAGCCCCCCAAAAGCTTCGGCAAAAAACTTCGGGACGCCCGCGCTTCCAAGGGGTTTAGAAGGAAGTGAAGGCGTCCCGGGTACGCACGTCTCTCGCAAAGGGAGGTTTGCGGAGGCGTAAGGTCGCCTATAAGCCCGTTCGCCTGGGGATTGTAAGTGCAATCGGGAGTCGCAAATCGCACATCTGCCGCACCCTCAGGCGCGGCCCTCTAGGCGCGACCGGTCTGATGCGAGAACGAGGCCGGATCGACGCGGCCGCCAAGGCCGCCCTTGCCGCCCAGACGATCGAGGGCGCGCTGCCATTTGGCGGCGAAGTCGGCGTCGAACACCAGTTCGGCGTCGCCATCGACCACCAGCCAGGCATTGTCCTGCATCTCGCGGTCGAGCTGACCCGGCGCCCAGCCGGAATGGCCCAGTGCCAGCCACGCCCGTTGGGGGCCGCTGCCCCCCGCCATGTCCTTGAGGATTTCCAGCGACGCCGTCAGCGCCATGCCGCCGTCGATCAGCAGCGTCTCGTCGCGCTTGTAGTCGGCCGAATGCAGTACCAGGCCGCGCGACGTCTCGACCGGCCCGCCGAACAGCACCGGCCGTTCGGCCTCGTCCGTCGGCACGTCGATGCCGAGCTGCTTGTAGACCTGGCCGAGCGGCAGGTCGTCGACGCTGTTGTTGACGATGATGCCGAGTGCCCCGTCATCATCGTGCTTGCAGACGAAAACCACGCTCTTGCGGAAGCGCTCGTCCGGCATGGACGGCGCGGCAACCAGGAAGCGGCCGACCAAAGAGGCGGCGGGAGAACTGGGCCCGGACATGATGCGATGATCCTCCAAATCCATGGGGATTGTCCGGTCAAAGGTCAAGACTCGGCGCGTGTGCGAGAGGCCGTCCAATGGACAAACCAGGGCCTCCGGCCTAGGGTCCGCCGGTCGTAAAAACCGCCGTTTCAGGCGGCATTTGAAGGAGCGGAAGAATGGCGAAAGTTGGCGACAAGGTGCCGAGCGCCACGTTGCGCACGATGGGTCCGGAAGGCCCCAAGGCGATCACCACCGAAGAGATTTTTGCGCCCGGCAAGAAGGTCGTTGCCTTCGCGCTGCCGGGGGCATTCACCCCCCCTTGTTCAGCAAAGCACGTGCCCGGGTTCGTGGCCGAAGCAGCTGCTCTGAAGGCCAAGGGTGTCGACACCATTGCCTGCATTTCCGTGAACGACGCCTTCGTCATGGGCGCCTGGGGCAAGGACCAGAATGTCGGCGACGACATGCTGATGCTGGCGGACGGCAATGGCGCGTTCGCCAAGGCGCTCGGCCTCGACATGGACGCCTCGGGCTTCGGCATGGGCGCGCGCTCCAAGCGCTACTCCATGCTGGTCAAGGACGGCGTGGTGACCGAACTCAACGTCGAGCAGGGCGGCGAGTTCAAGGTTTCGAGCGCGGACTACCTGCTCGGCCAGCTCTGAAAATCCCACGGCGTAAACTCGCCGTTAAGGCGTGAGCTAACGCTTCTTTTCCTCTTCTGGCTCAAAGAGTTGGGAGAGAGTGGAGGCTCGCGCCATGGATATCGTGTTCGGCATTTTCGCGGCGCTGGCCGTGATGATCGGTTCTTCGGCGATCAAGTTCGTGCCGCAAGGCCGGCAGTGGACCGTCGAGCGCTTCGGCCGGTACACAAAAACGCTCAAGCCGGGCGTGGCTTTCCTCATTCCGTTCGTGGACGGAGTCGGGCGCAAGATCTCCATGATGGAGACGGTGCTCGATGTGCCGCGCCAGGAGGTCATCACCAAGGACAACGCCATCGTCCTGTGTGACGCGGTGATCTTCATCCAGGTGATCGATCCGGCCAAGGCCGCCTACGAGGTGGAAAACCTCAACCACGCCATCCTCAATCTTTCGATGACGAACCTGCGCACGGTCGTGGGGTCGATGGATCTCGACGAGGTGCTTTCGCAGCGTGATCTCATCAACGCAAAGCTTCTTACCGTGCTCGATCACGCCACCAATCCGTGGGGCGTGAAGGCCACGCGCAT
>JAUXRT010000230.1 GCA_030681635.1 Reyranella sp. | reverse complement strand
TGTTCGGCAACGTGCTCCTGGGCTTCGCGCTCACCGAGGCCGTGGCGCTGTTCGCGCTGGTCATCGCCTTCATGATCCTGTTCGTGTTCTAAGCCACTCGGCTTGGGACGAACGATCATGCGTACACCGGTCTACAGCGCTCTGGCGGCGGGCCTTTTGGGCTCGCTGCTCGTGAGCGGTACTGCCTTCGCGGCCGGAGGCATGCCGCAGCTCGACTTCCACAGCTTCGCGCCACAGCTCGTCTGGCTCGTGATCGCGTTCGTGGTGCTGTACCTGGTGATGTCGAGGCTCGCGGTACCCGCGATCTCCGACACGCTGGCCAAGCGGCAGGCCAAGATCCAGGGCGACCTGGACGCGGCCGAGAAGGCCAACGAGGACACGCGGGCGCTGGTCGCTGCCTACGAGAAGCGCCTGGCCGACTCGCGCGAGGAATCGCGCCGTCTGCAGCGCGAGCAGGCGGAAGCCGACAGTGCCGTGGCCACGGCGCGCTTCAGCGAACTCGGCGAACGGCTGAACGGCCGCATCGCCGAGGCCGAGAAGCGCATCGCCGGCCAGCGTGACGTCGTCATGGCCGGCCTTGAACAGATGGCGGGCGAGATCGCCCAGAGCGCCTATGCCAAGCTCGCCGGACAACCGGCGGACGGCACGGCGCTCGGGGCCAAGGTCGCCGCCGCCACGAAGGAGACCGGCCGATGATCGGCACTGCCTGGGCTGCCGGCGCCGACGCCGGCAAGGGTGGCCTGTTCTCCGATCCGGGCTTCTGGGTCGCCGTCGCCTTCTTCCTGTTCTTTGCCCTCGCCGGCAAGGTGCTGTGGAAGAAGATCACGGAGATGCTCGACAAGCGTACCTCGGCCATCGCCAAGGCGCTCGCCGACGCCCAGCAGCTACGTGCCGACGCGCTGAAAGCCAAGACCGAAGCCGAGCGCACGCTCGCCCAGGCGGCGGCGGAGAGTGGCGCCATCATCCAGCAGGCCCGCGAAGAGGCGGCGCGCATGCAGGCCCGTGCCGCGGCGAACCTCGAGACGTCGGTCGCGCTGCGCGAGCAGCAGGCGCTCGACCGCATCGCCCAGTCCGAGGTCCAGGCGACCAAGCAGGTGCGCGACACCGCCGTCGACGTGGCGCTCTCGGCCACGCGCGCGCTCTTGCGCGAGCAAGTCGGCTCCGGCCGCACGCAAGCGCTGGTCGACGAGGCCATCGCCGAGCTGCCGAAACGCCTGCACTAGATTTTTCGACATTCGGATCGCCCGCACAAAACCAATCGCGGGCTACCTGGTGCCCCCGCCGCAAGGCGGGGGCTTTTTCTTAGGGCCTGTAGAGCGTCG
>JAUXRT010000229.1 GCA_030681635.1 Reyranella sp. | reverse complement strand
AGCGGCCGACTTTGAAGTACCCCTGGAAGGCCACGACATGGTCGACCAGTTCGACCTTTTCGTCGGGAGGGGGAGATGAGGCCATGTGGACAACTCCAAAAGGCAAAAAGGGGCCGTTCTCTTCCGAGAACGGCCCCGATTGGCTCCGGAGGTAGGACTCGAACCTACGACCGGGCGATTAACAGTCGCCTGCTCTACCGCTGAGCGACTCCGGAATGGAAATCGGCGCGGGCGGCGGTATCCAGCCCGCGAAGGCGCGATGTTTTGACAGAGCATGCCTGCCCACGCAAGGGCCCCAAAGTGAGGGCATCGCTCGTCGCGATTTTGGAGGCCTGGGCCGGAATCGAACCGGCATACGCGGATTTGCAGTCCGCTGCATCACCACTCTGCCACCAGGCCGCGCGAAGAACGGCGGGTGCTATACTCATGCTGCGACAGAACGGTCAAGCCGAGCGGTCGGCGCACCCTTTGACGCTGTCGCCGCGTGCCGCCTATAAACACCGCTATATGTAGAGGTTGGTGGATGACGGATTTCGCACTCGCGCGGCGTAACATGGTCGATGGCCAGCTCAGGCCGAACCGGGTGACCAATACGGCGCTGCTGGCCGTGCTGGGCGAGTTGCCGCGGGAGCGGTTCCTGCCCGATGCCGTCCGTTCCGTCGCCTATGCCGACGAGGATGTGCCGCTGGGCGGTGGCCGCTACCTGATGGAACCCATGGTTCTGGCCCGGCTGGTCCAGACGCTTCAGCCCCAGCCCGAGGACAAGGCCCTGGTGGTCGGGGCAGGCCGGGGCTATGGCGCGGCCCTTCTGGCACGGCTCGCGCAGGCGGTGACGGCGCTCGAAAGCGACCCTGTCCTGGCGGCCACCGGCGAGCAGACGGCCAAGGACCTTGGCCTCGCCGGCGTCCAGTGGATCACCGGCAAGCTGGAGCAGGGTGTCCCGGCCTCGGCGCCGTATGACGTCATCCTGATCGAGGGGGCGGTTCGGCAGGTTCCCCAGGCGCTCTTCGATCAACTGGCCGAAGGCGGCAGGCTTGCCGTGACCATCGCTGGAGCTGCCGGCGCGCTGGGCGTCGCCCAGATCTTCGTGAAGGATGGCGGCGTGACGTCGGGCCGCCCGCTGTTCGAGGCCGGCACGCCGCTCCTCCCGGGGTTCGCATCGCCGCCGCGCTTCACTTTTTGATGAAGCGCGGCCAGGCCGGCCGCTGCATCGGGGGCTACCAATGCCCGTTCCTGCAGTGCTAGGCTCCGCCCCCATATGAGAGTCAGTCCCATGCGTATCCCGCCCGGTTTGAGTCACGCCTGCGCAGCCGCAGGGCTCGCGCTTGTGGTCGGGCTGGGGGCGCCTCCGGAAGCCCGCTCGCAGAGCCTGATCGAGGCCCTGTCGACGACCTACAATTCCAATCCCGACCTCCTGGCGAGCCGGGCACTGCTGCGGCAGACCGACGAAACGCTGGCGCAGGCGGTGGCGAACTGGCGGCCGCGCGTGACCTTGTCGATGAACTACAACAAGAACATCGACGCCAACTACCCGATGACCACGCCGAACATCGTCCAGACGCCCACGTTCTGGACGTTGAACGGCAAGTCCACTGTTCTTCAGCTGACCCAGCCGATCTTCCTCGGCGGCCAGACCGTCGCCAATACGAAGCAGGCACAGGCCAACATCCAGGCGCAGCGCGCCGTGCTCGCCGATACCGAGCAGAACGTCCTTTTGGCGGGCGTGACGTCGTACGCCGACCTGGTGCAGAACATCGCCATCGCCGATGCGCGCCGCAACAACGTCAACGTCCTCGTCCAGCAGCTCGACGCGACGCGCGAGCGTTTCCGTGTCGGCGAACTCACGATCACCGACGTGTCGCAGGCCGAAGCCCGGCTGGAGCTGGCCAAGGCCGACCTCGTGCAGGCCGACACCCAGGTTCGCATCGCCGAAGCCGCCTTCCAGCGCACCGTCGGCGTGAGGCCGGCCAAGCTGGGTGAGATTCCGCTGGTCGGCGGGTTGCCGGGCAGCGAAGAGGAGGCCGTCGCGCTCGCCATGGACGGCGGTCCGCGCTCGGTCAGCGCCCAGTACCGCATCTCGGCGGCGACCTACGGCGTGAACAGCGCGGTCGGCGCTCTGCTGCCCCAGATCAACCTCGTGGGCACGGTCCAGCAGCAGTTCGACGTGCAGGTCCCCGGCGACCGGTTCTACAACTACATCCTAGGCTTTCAGGCCACGATCCCGATCTATCAGGGCGGTGGCGAGTGGTCGCGTATACGGCAGGCGAAGGAACTGGTCGGCCAGCGGCGCAACGAACTCGACAGCGCGCGCCGCGCGGTGGCGGAGAACGTCATCCGGGCCTGGCGCCAGCTCGACTCGTCGCGTTCCAGGGTGACCTCGTTCGAAGCCCAGGTGCGCGCCAACGAAGTGGCGCTGAACGGCGTGCGGCAGGAAGCCCTGGTCGGGTCCCGCACCACCCTCGACGTCTTGAACGCCGAGCAGGAACTGCTCAACTCCCAGGTCAACCTCATCCAGGCGCGCCACGACGTGCAGGTGTCCTACTACGGCGTTCTGGGTGGCATCGGGCGCCTGACGGCGCGGACCCTCAGTCTTCCGGTCGAATATTACGACGAAGAGAGGTACTATAACGACGTCGGTTCCCGCTGGATCGGCTGGGGCAATGGCGACACTGCAGCCCCCGCCGCGTCGGGTAACGTTTCCACCGGCAGTCCCGCCGCGGGAGGCAGTAGCAAATGAGCGATGCCAGGAACGCGAACAGCGACCCGTCGATGGACGATATCCTCGCCTCGATCCGCAAGATCATTTCCGACGACGAAGCGCGCGCCCAGGTTGGCAATCAACAGGCGCTGAGCCAATCGGCCCGCCCGACGGTTGTGCCTCCGGTCGAACCGCGACTGCCGCCGGCAACCGGAAGCGCAGGCCGCGACGACGTTCTCATGCTGACCGACCTCATTGAGGAGCCGAAGGCCGGCGCCGCGGGCAGCAGGCCAGTGCCGATTCCGCTGCCCCGGATCGACCCGGCGCGGGCGGCCGAGATGCCGCAGCCGTCCTTCGAACAACCGTCCTTCGGGCAGCCGTCCCTCGACCAGCCTCATGACGGCGCGCTCGTCGGTTCGGGCGCGGTCGGAGCCGCCAGCTCGGCCTTTGCCCGGCTCAACCAGGCCGTCCAGGAAAGCGTGCCGGCACCGTCTGCCCACGATCCCGGCCCGGCCGTCGACGCCAACGGCAAGACCATCGAAGACCTGGTGAAGGAAATGCTGCGGCCGATGCTGAAGGAGTGGCTCGACCGCAACCTGCCGCCCATGGTCGAGCGGTTCGTCGAACGCGAGATTGTCCGGCTGACCCGCCGCTGACCTAGAGGCGCCCTCCGTAATCCAACGCCACGGCGCAGCCCGTGGCGTTTTCGTTTATAAGGCAAGAGATGCTCGACAAGACCTACGACCCCAAGGAAATCGAAGCCCGCCGCTACCCCGAATGGGAGCAGGCCGGGGCTTTCCGCGCCCACCCAGAGTCGGCCAAGCCGCCCTATTGCATCGTCATCCCGCCGCCCAACGTCACGGGCAGCCTGCACATGGGCCACGCGCTCGACAACACCTTGCAGGACATCCTGATCCGCTGGCGCCGCATGAAGGGCGACGACGTGCTGTGGCAGCCCGGCACCGATCATGCCGGAATCGCCACGCAAATGGTCGTGGTGCGCAACCTCGAGCAGGACGGAATCGGCCTTGCGGTCGAGGGTGCGGCGCAAAACGACGCCAACAAGAAACTGCTCAACCGCGAGGAGTTCCTCGCCAAGGTCTGGGAGTGGAAGGCTTTTTCGGGCGGCACCATCACCGGCCAGCTTCGCCGCCTCGGCGCCTCGTGCGACTGGAGCCGCGAGCGCTTCACCATGGACGAGGGCCTGTCGAAGGCCGTGCTCAAGGTGTTCGTCGATCTCTACAAGGCCGGCCTCATCTACAAGGACCTCAGGCTGGTCAACTGGGACCCCAAGATGCTGACAGCGATTTCCGA
>JAUXRT010000227.1 GCA_030681635.1 Reyranella sp. | reverse complement strand
TCGGAACGCATGAAGGCGCTGGCCGAGGGCAAGCGCACCGATATCAAGGCAACCGATGCGCTCGAGATTGCCAAGGCGGCCAAGCCTGAATCGACAAGCGTCGATGCGAACGATCCGAGCGGGTTGAAGGCGGGCCAGAAGCTCAGCGTGACGCCCGACGACACGGGCAAGGTGCCTGTAACGGGAACGTTGGTCGGATTGACCGCCGACCGTATCTCGATCGCCCGCAACGATCCGCGGGTTGGCGACGTCGTCGTCCATTTCCCGCGCGCGGGATTCATCGTCCAGGCCGGCTAGCAGGCAGGCTAAAGCGAGACTTCGCCCTTCAGGACGGCAACGCAGCCGCCACCGACGCTGGCGCGGACGCCGTCGGCGGCCCGATGGGCGCTGGCGCGCAGCAGGCTCGGCCGGCCCATCTCGACACCTTGCATGATGTCATAGCGTGCCTCGCCGGCACCGGTCCTGGACAGCAGCAGCGCCGCCAGCGGAGTCGCGGCACTTCCCGTGGCGGCGTCCTCGATGGTGCCCGACAAAGGCGAGAACATGCGCGCCCGCAGGTTGGCCGCATCGACCCGTGCATAGAGATAGAGGGGCAGGCGCCGCGGCCCCAGTGCGGTGAAGGCTTCGTTGGCTTGCCGGAATCGCGCGAGATCGGGCATGGCCCGCGTCAGCGCTTCGCCTGTGACTTCGGCCACGACGAAGGAATTGCCGACCGAGGCCATGATCGGCCGATGCGTCGCCACGACGACGTCCGTCGTGGCAAGACCGACGCAGCCGGCGAGCAGGTCGACCGGCATCTCTGGTCCGAGCGACAGGGCCTGCGGCGCATCGATCGTGACGATGTCGCCCGTCACTTTGACCTCGACCAACCCGGCGATCTCCTCGAAGCGCAGCGCGCCGCTCGTCGCCCGGCCTTGCCGCGCCAGCACCCAGCCGGTGCCGACGTTGGGATGGCCGGCGAACGGCATCTCGCTGGTGCGATTGAAGATGCGCACGCGTGCGGTATTGGCCGGATCGGCCGGCGGCAGCACGAAAGTCGTCTCGCTCAGGTTGAACTCGGCCGCGAGGGACTGCATCTCCGTGTCCGAGAGGCCCTCTGCGTCGGGAAAGACGGCCAGCGGATTGCCGCCGAAGCGGCGGTCGGTGAAAACGTCGACGGTGACGAACTGGTAGGTCTTCATGGCGGGCTTGCTAGACGACTTCGACGCCGATTTCGCCGGCAATGCGGCGCAGGGCGGCGACGGAACGCGCCGTGGCATTGCGGCCGTCACCCGGGCAGTGAGTCTCGATACTGGCCAGCACTTCGGGCACTTTGACGCCGCGCAGCAATCGCCTCAATTCGTCCGCCCACGGAATGTCGCCGTCGCCCAGCGGCACTGTCCGCTTCGCCGCCATGTCGCGATCCTTGAGGTGGATGGCATCGATATATTCCGCAAGCGCGCCTATGTCGGCATCGCTTGGCGGCGCTCCGGTTGCCCAACCATTAGCGATGTCGAGCAACGGCTTCACGGTCTCCGGCCGCGGATCCGGGAACGCGTCGAAAAAAGCGACGAGCTCCGCCACCGAGCCGACGTTGCAGACCGGTTCGTTCTCGACTTCCATGTCGATACTGTAGCTGGCCGTGAGGTCGGCCAGGCGTTCGAATTTCGGGATGAGATCGGCCGGTTGATATCCCGGATACCGCAGATGCGTGAACACCCGCAGCTTGCGGGCCTTCAGCACGATCGCCACGTCGAAGGCATGGACCAGGGGGTCGTCGGCCGGGCAGGTCGCGGGATCGAAGGCGAAGTCGACCTTGCCGCCGGCCGTTTCCTTGCCAGGCAGGGGCCATTTCAGCAGCGGCGAAACGAAGGTGGGCACGCTGAGGCCGGCCTGCTCGAGCGTTCGGGCGATGCCGGCAACCTCGTCCAGGTTCATGCCCATGAGATTGCGGCCGCCAACCGTGCGCATATCGAGGCGGCGGACGTCGTTCTCGGCGCAGAACGAGATCATTTCGTCGAGGGTGGGGCCGATTTCGTCACCGATCACGGCAAGTGCAAGGCGGGGCAAGGTCATGCAGCCACCCTACTATCGGCCGCCATCTTTGGCTAAGGTCCCGTTGACGATCGAGGGAGGCGGCATGAGCGACGACGCAGCGATTTTCGTGGGAGCGAGCGATGCCGACCAGTACCTCCTCCTGAAGTACGGCAACCGGCACGGGCTGATCGCCGGGGCGACCGGCACCGGCAAGACCGTAACCCTGCAGACCATTGCCGAGGGCTTCTCCGCCTACGGCGTGCCGGTGTTCATGGCCGATGTGAAGGGCGATCTGTCGGGCGTCAGCCAGCCGGGCGGCGACAATCCGAAGGCGGTCGAGCGCGCCAAGCAGATGGGAATCGAGGCCTATGCCGGCCGTGCCTTCCCGACGGCCTACTGGGACCTGTTCGGCCAGAAGGGCCACCCGATCCGCACGACGGTGAGCGAAGTTGGCCCGGTCCTGATGGCGCGTCTGCTTCAGCTCAACGAAACCCAGGAAGGCGTGCTCAACATCGCCTTCAAGGTTGCCGACGAACAGGGCCTGCTGCTGCTCGACTTCAAGGATCTTCAGGCTCTCCTGCAATGGCTGGCAGAGAATGCCGGCCAGCTCACCACCGAGTTCGGCAATGTCAGCAAGCAGTCGGTCGGCACCATCCAGCGCCAGCTCCTGATGCTCGACCAGCAGGGCGGCGAGGGCTTCTTCGGCGAACCGGCACTCGATCTGGCCGACATGATCCGCTGCGACGCCGCGGGCCTGGGCACGATCAACGTCCTGGCGGCCGACCGGTTGATGCAGAGCCCGCGGCTCTACGGCACCTTCCTGCTGTGGCTCCTCTCCGAGCTGTTCGAGGCGCTGCCCGAGGTGGGCGATCTCGACAAGCCCAAGTTCGTCTTCTTCTTCGACGAGGCCCATCTGCTGTTCGACGACGCGCCGAAGGCGTTGCTTGAGCGAATCGAGCAGGTGGTGCGGCTGATCCGGTCGAAGGGTGTCGGCATCTATTTCATCACCCAGAACCCGCTCGACATCCCTGAGTCGGTGCTGGGCCAGCTCGGCAACCGCGTGCAGCACGCGTTGCGCGCCTTCACGCCTCGGGACCAGAAGGCGGTCAAGGTCGCGGCCGAGACCTTTCGCCCGAACAAGAAATTCGATGTCGCGCAGGCGATCACCGAGCTGGGGGTGGGCGAGGCGCTGCTGTCGTTCCTCGACCCCAAGGGCGTGCCGACGCCGGTCGAGCGCTGTCTCGTTGCACCGCCGCAGGGACGCATCGGTCCCGTGAAGGATGCCGAGCGGGCGGCGGTCATGTCGGCCAGCCCCCTTGCGGGCAAGTACGACAAGGCCATCGATCGGGCCTCCGCCTACGAAGTGCTCACAGGCCGCATCACGGCGGCAACTCCGGCCACGCCGGCGGCGCCGGCCGGGGGCGCCCCGAAGCGACGCGGCCAATATGGCTCGGTACCGCCAACGATACCGACCACATCGGGCCCCTGGGGTACGCGGCCGCAAAGCTCGCCGCCTGTCGAGTCCTCTGCCCCGCCGGAAGCGCCGCGCCCGGAATCACGTCCAGAACCGCGCCTCAAAAGAGCACAATCGCCCGCGCCGGCCCCCGAGCCGAAGCCTAGGGCGCCGGTCGGCCGACCGCGCGATTCGATCACCGTGACCGTGGCCAAGGCCGCGGGACGCAGCATGGCGACCGTGGCGGCGCGCGAGGCGGCCAAGGCGGTGTTCGGGCGGGGCAAGGCTGCCAGCATCGGCGCCACCGTCGGCGGCGCCGTGCTGCGCAATGTCCTGGGATCGCTGCTGCGGGGCCGATAGGCCTTAAACCAGCCGGTCGAGTTCCTTGACGATGGCGTCGCCCATTTCCTGGGTGCCGACCTTCTTGATGCCGTCGGTCTTGCCGCCGACCAACAGGTCGCCGGTGCGGTAGCCTGCCGCCAGCACGTTCTCGACCGCCTTCTCGACAATGTCGGCATCCTTGCCGAGGTCGAACGAGTAGCGAAGCATCATGGCGTAGGAGAGCGTCTGGGCGATGGGATTGGCCAGGCCCTTGCCCGCGATGTCGGGCGCGCTGCCGTGGATGGGCTCATAGAGCGCCTTGCGCCGGCCGGTCGCGTCGGGCGCACCCAGCGAAGCCGAGGGCAGCAGGCCGAGCGACCCGGTCAGCATCGACGCTTCATCGGAGAGGATATCGCCGAACAGATTGTCGGTGACGATCACGTCGAAATCGCGCGGCGAACGCAGCAGCTGCATGGCCAGCGCGTCGGCATACATGTGGCTGAGCGCCACGTCGGAATACTTTTCCTTGTGCAGCTTCGTTGCTTCCTCGCGCCACAGCACGCCGGTGTGCATGACGTTGGCCTTCTCGGCCGAGAGGACCTTGTTGCCGCGCTTGCGCGCCAGCTCGAAGGCGACGGCGCAGACGCGGCGGATTTCCGGTGCCGTGTAGCGCTGCGTGTCGAAGGCCTCGACCTCGCCCTGGGCGTTGGTGTGGCGGCCGCGCGGTTCGCCGAAATAGACGCCGCTGGTCAGCTCGCGGATGATCATGATGTCGAGACCTTTGACGATCTCGGGTTTCAGCGAGCTGGCATCGACCAGCGCGTCGAACACCTTGGCCGGGCGCAGGTTGGCGAAGAGGTCCATCTCCTTGCGCAGGCGCAGCAGGCCGCGTTCGGGCTTCTTGCTGAAGTCGGCCGTGTCCCATTTCGGACCGCCGACCGAGCCGAACAGCACGGCGTCGGCCTCGAGCGCCGCCTTCATGGCGTCGTCGCTGAGCGGCACCCCGTGCTTGTCGAGAGCGGCGCCACCCACCAGGTCTTCCTTGATGTCGAAACCGATCGCGCGCTTCTTGCCCATCCAGGCGATGATCTTGCGGACTTCGTTCATCACTTCGGGGCCGATGCCGTCACCGGGCAGCACCAGCAGATTGCGGTTGGACGCCATGTTGCCAGGTCT
>JAUXRT010000222.1 GCA_030681635.1 Reyranella sp. | reverse complement strand
GGTTCGTGTGGTGGATGGGCTTCAACATGAGCGTGGCCGTCGCCGTCGGCTTCATCGCCCTGGCCGGCGTCGCCGCCGAAACCGGCGTGGTGATGCTGATCTATCTCGACCAGGCCCTGAAGGAACGGCAGCGACGCTGCGAAGCCGAGAGCCGGCCGCTCGACCGGTCGGACCTGCGCGCCGCCATCATGGAGGGCGCCGTCGAGCGCGTGCGGCCCAAGATGATGACGGTGACCGCCATCATGGCGGGACTGATGCCAATCCTGTGGAGCACCGGCACCGGCTCGGAGGTGATGCAGCGCATCGCCGTGCCGATGATCGGCGGCATGGTGAGCTCTACCCTGCTCACGTTGCTGGTGATCCCGGCGATCTACGCGTTGGTCAAGGGCTGGCACCTCATGCCCGCACCCGCCGCCGTTCGGGAGGCGCACGCATGAAACGCCTGATTTTCCTGGCACTTCCCGCCTTGCTCGCGGGCTGTGCGCAATTCTCAGCCGACGGTGGCATGGATCACGTCGCACACGGCGTCGGCAAGGAGATCGGCAAGGACGTCGTCAAGATCACGACCCCCGAGCAGGCAGCGCGCGCCCGCGAGCAAGTCACCATCCTTTTGGCCGGACCGCTGTCGGCCGACGCGGCGGTGCAGATCGCGCTCCTGAACAACCGCACGCTTCAGGCCGCCTACAACGATCTCGGGATTTCCGAGGCAGCCTACGTCCAGGCCAGCCTGCCGCCCAATCCAACGCTGTCGATCATGCGCATCGCCGGCACCGGCGTGGCCAATTTCGAACTCCGGCTGGTCGAGGAAATTGTCAGCCTGTTCACCCTGCCGCGGCGCACAGCGATCGCCGCCGAGCGTTTCCACCACGCCCGTCTCCAGGCGATCTCGACCACCCTGCGGCTGGCGGCGGACACCCGGCGGGCCTACATCCGTGCCATCGCCTCGCGCCAGCAGGCCGGCTTCCTGAAGCAGACCCGCGCGACCGTGGATACCGCGAGCCGGTTGATCGTGGGCCTGGGCCAGGCGGGCGGCGGCGATCAGCTCGACCAGGCCGAACTCGCCGCCTTCGGCGCCGAACTGGGAACGCGCGTGGACCAGGCCGAGCTGACGGCCCGTCGTGACCGCGAGACACTCGTCCGGCTGCTCGGCCTGTCCGGCGCCGACCTCGCCTTCACCTTGCCCGATGCGCTTCCGGCCCTGCCCGCGGCTCCAGAACCTCCGCTGGAAGTGGAAATCGAGGCCGTCAAACGCCGCGTCGACCTGGAGATCGCGCGCCGCGAGGTGGCTGCACTGGCCAAGTCGCTCTCCCTCACCGAGGCCACGCGCTACGTCTCGATGCTGCAACTTGCTGGCATCTTCAACAACGAGACGGCCAATCCGCTGACCAACTTCGACACCGCGATCAACCGCGGCGGCCTGCAGGTCGACCTGCAGATCCCGATCTTCGACACCGGCGAGGCGCGTACGCGAGCGGCGCGCGAAACATATGCGCGGTCGATCAATCTTCTTGCCGCCAAAGCGGTGGACGCCCGCTCCGAAGCGCGCATCGCCTATGAGAGCTATCGCGCCACCTATGACATTGCCCGCTCCTGGCGCGACCGCGTGCTGCCGCTGCGCCAGATCGTCTCGAAGGAGATCATGCTTCGCTACAGCAGCGGCGTCCTCGCCGGCGAAGGCCTGCGGGTCGACCTGTTCAAGTACCTCACCGACACCCGCGTACGCATCGCGGCGAACGCGGCGTCGCTCGACGCCAGGCGCGACTTCCTGCTCGCCGTGGCCGACCTGCAGGCAGCGCTTACCATCGGCGGCGAGGCGCCGAACAGCGCCGAGCCGGCGTCATCCTTGCCGTCGATGCGGTGACACTAGACGATGCTCGACGCGGCGAGCACGACCCAGGCGCCGATCGCGGCAAAGATCGCGGCAGCGGCCATGCGCACATACTTCAAGGGCACGATCTTCGTGGCCGCCTCGCCCAGATAGACCGCCGGAACATTCGCCAGCATCATGCCGATCGTCGTGCCGATGGTGACGAGCCCGACATTGTGGAACTGCGCGGCCAGCAGCGAGGTCGCGATCTGTGTCTTGTCGCCGATCTCCACGAGGAAGAAGGCAACGAGCGTGGCGAGGAAGATGCCGTGCGTGGAAACCTTCGCCGCGTTCTCGTCCTGCTTGTCGGGAACGAGCGCCCAGGCCGCCATGGCAATGAACGCCACGCCCAGGACGATCTGGAAGGCGGCGCCCGTCAGCCATTGCGCCACCAGATAGCCGAACGTCGCGGCGACGGCGTGGTTGAGCAGGGTCGCCACGAAGATGCCGAGCACGATCGGCAGCGGCTTGCGGAACCGGGCCGCCAGCACGATGGCCAGAAGCTGGGTCTTGTCGCCGATTTCCGCGATCGCCACGACGGCGATCGATGTGAGGATGGTTTCCATGAAATGAATATCCGGGGGCCGAGAGTGCACGACGACACGAGAATCCCCCGACCCGAGCCGGGACTCCCATGTCGTCGGTCTGGCCAGTCCGGACCTTGCGGTCCGTCGCGGGCGCCATGGCCGAAGCCAAGTTTGTTGACGCCAACTCCGCTAGAGAATGCGGACGGTTACTCCCCGAAGACGGCGTCTTTTAGCAGCCTTTCGGAAACAAGCGACCGCCTTCGAGCGCGTCGTTTCGACCCATCACCTGCCCGGCTCCCGTTGCCTGCGTCGAGCGTCGCCATCGATACGCGCCTGTTTGGCCTGAATTTCCGCCGGCCACTTGCTCTTGATGAATGCCAAGGACGCCGCGATCTCGTCGTCGGTCAGGCGCTGCTCGAATGCCGGCATGTCGCCCTGATATCCAGCGGCATAGGCTGCGGGGCCGTACTTCGTAATTTGAAAGAGCACCTCGTCGGGGTGATGCCATGTGTGCCCCGAGGCATCATGCGGAGGAGCCGGCAACCGGCCATTCGGCATTCGTCTCTGCCAGTTGGCCTGACCTTCGAGCGATGTGCCGTGGCAACTTGCACACGCCTGCGCGTATATGCGCCCGCCGATCTCGACTTGCGTGACGTCGGTTGGATCGATCCGCAGAATCCGAGAACGTTCAAAGACGAAGTAGGATGCGACGGCCCCCGAGAGAAGAAAGGTACCGGCAAGCAGCCACGCAAAGACATGCCTGTTCCTCGACCAAACCGGGTGCGGCCTGCTCGTGGGTTTTGGCGAAATTCGGGCCATCTTCATCCAGGTCCTATCTCTCGTCTTCTTCACGGTACGGTGTCTGTAGTCGACACTCCGACTCGAGACATATGACCTGCAGCACTCGTCCCGACCGCTTGCAGGTCACCTCATAGACGACCACCGTCGGAGAGAGGGTGTTGGTTACGATGCGTCCGGGGGTGCACGCCAAGCGATCGAGAACTGCCAGGAGCTCCCCATCGCTTGCGTGCGACACGCCCGGAACCACCCATCCGACACCTGACAAACCGATGGACGCAATCAACGCCAGGACGAACTTCATGGTACGCCTTCAGTATGCAACGGAGGGTCAATGACCCTTGCCGATCTTGGTGACGGTGATGGCGCCGTTGACGCGATCGGCTTCAAATTCGATCTTGTCGCCCACCTTGACCTTATCGAGCATCGCCGGGTCAGCCACACGGAAGACCATCGTCATGGAATCCATGTCGAGATTCTTGATGGGCCCGTGCTTGAGCGTCATCTTGCCCGCCCCCTTGTCGACCTTGACGACTTCGGCCTTCACCATGTTCCCGTCGGCGAATGCCGGAAAAGCGAACAAGGAAACCACGGCCGCCAGCAGGAATGTTCTCTTCAGCATCTCACTCTCCTCTTGTTCGGGTGACTACTCGACGACGATGGTGCCGAACATGCCGGCGGGGCGATGTCCGGGGATGAGGCACGAGAAATCGAAGGTGCCGGCCTTGGTGAACTGCCAGAGGATCTCGCCGGTTGCCTTGGGCTTCAGGCGCTTGGCGTTGGGATCGTCGTGCTCCATGTCGGGGTTCTTCTCCATATCCTTCATGTGCTTCAGGTTTTCCTCGACCGTGCCGACGACGAACTCGTGGTCGAGGACGCCGTTGTTGCGCAGCTGAAAGCGGATCTGTTCGCCCTTCTTCACTTTCAGGCTGTTCGGGAGAAACAGCATCTTGCCGTCGTCCTCGCGGAACACGATCTGGACGATCCGCGCCGGCTTCTTCGGATCGCCGGGCTTGCCGTAGGCCGTGTCGTCGGCGGGACCGTGTCCCTCGCCGGGCTTGTGGCCAGGACTTGCCGTGGCAACGCCAGAGACCAGTCCGAATGCGGCAACGATCGAGATCAGGCCAATCTGCTTCATGCTTGTCAGTTTCATGTCTTCCTCCTGTGTCTACTTGTGTGAATCGTGGGACGGCTTGACGGCGCGCGGCATCGGCCCGGCCTTGCCGGCGGGCACGGGCGATGAAGCGCGGGTGGTGGTGGGGGCCGGGCCCTTCCATTCGTAGGCGACGGTGCCGGGCGGATTCTTGTACCAGCCGGGGTCCTTGTAATCGCCCGATGCCAGCCCCTCGCGAACCTTCACGACCGAAAACATGCCGCCCATCTCGATGGCCCCGAACTGGCCGAAGCCAGTCATCATCGGCAAGGTGTTGTCGGGCAGCGGCATCTCCATTTCGCCCATGTCGGCCATGCCCGCGCCGCCCATCGGCATGTAGTCCGGCACGAGGCGCTTCATCTGCTTGGCGAACTCCTTCTTGTCGACGCCAATGAAGGTCCTGATGTCGTGGCCCATGGCGTTCATGGTGTGATGCGACTTGTGGCAATGGATCGCCCAGTCGCCAGGGTAGATCGCGTCGAACTCATAGGCGCGCATGGCGC
>JAUXRT010000219.1 GCA_030681635.1 Reyranella sp. | reverse complement strand
TGCTGGTGTTCGGCTGCCTGGGCCAGATCGTGCCCGAGCGGGTGATGGCAGCCTGCGGCTCGCCGATGTGGGGCATGAATCAGTCCGGCGTACGCAATGATGGCAAGGGTGGCGGCAGGCCCTACGCCAACATGTTCTTCTACAACGGCGGCATGGGCGGCAATACGCAGAGGGACGGCGTCACCTGCCTCTCGTGGCCGTCCAACGTCTCCTCGACCTCGATCGAGATCAGCGAGCACATCGCGCCATTGCGCTTCCATCACAAGATGCTACGCCCGGATTCGGGCGGCGTGGGTCGGCATCGCGGCGGTCTCGGCCAGGAGATCCTGATCGAGAGCCGGAGCGAGACGCCGATCGCCGTCTCCTTCCTAGCCGAGCGCACGATCTTCCCGGCCTTCGGTATCGAGGGCGGCGGCGACGGCGCGCCAGGCGAACTGCGCATCAACGGCACCAAGACCGATCCGAAGAAGCAGTATGTGCTGAACAAGGGAGATACGGTTTGCCTCGGCACGCCCGGCGGCGGCGGGCATGGCGATCCGGCGACGCGATCCGATACGGCTCTCGCGGCCGACGTGACGGCAGGATACGTGTCGGATGGGGCAGTTTATCGTCGCTAGGCGAGAGGCGCCGCACGATTGCGCATTTCGCACACCATCTAATGCGTGATTGAATGGGGTGTCGGCGGCCGTTAGGCTCGGCCTCAAGAAGAATATTCCGGAGGAAATCATGAAGCTCTTTTCAATTGCGAGCATGACGTTGTGCGCTGCGGTCGGCTTGGCCGTCGCGTCGCCGGCCAACGCCCAGGCCAAGGTCTGCGACAAGCCCCAGCAGATGGAAGGCTTCAAGACCTGCGCCGACATCGCCAAGGCCAAGGCCGAGGGCGCCTTCACGCTCTACTCGACCGATCCCGAACAGGGCCAGGTCAAGCTGCTGGCCGCCTTCAACAAGATGTTCCCCGAGATCAAGACCAGCTACGTCCGCCTGCAGGCGGGCGCGCTCTACGCCAAGGTGCTGTCGGAACGCCAGGCCAAGTCATACCTGGTCGACGTCATCCAGATCTCCGACATGGGCATGATCCTGGACTTCCAGCGCAAGGGCGGCTTCCGCCAGTACGTCTCGCCCGAGATGGCATTCTTCCCCAAGGAAGCCAAGAGCCAGCCGGAAGGCTTCTGGACTTGGGGCTCGGTCATCATGGCCGGCATCGCCTACAACCCCAATAACGTCCCGGCCGCTGACGCGCCCAAGAAGTGGGAAGACCTGCTCGACCCGAAGTGGAAGGACTCGATCAACGTCAAGGTGTCGAACTCCGGCCTCCAGCACGGCGTGTGGTACATGCTGCTGCCGATCCTGGGCATGGACTACTTCAAGAAGTTCGGCGACCAGAAGCCGCGCGCTTTCGACTCCTACGTCCAGCAGTACGGCCGCCTCGTCGACGGCCAGGACAAGATCATCATGGGCGCGCAGTACTCGGGCTATATCGAGTTCAAGGCCAAGGGCGCGCCGCTTGCCTTCGTGTTCCCGGAGACCGGCGTGCCGGCCGTGCCGGAGACCTACGGCATCGTCGACCAGGCGCCGCATCCCTTCGCCGCCGAGCTGTTCATGGACTGGTTCCTCTCGCCGGTCGGCCAGAAGGCGCTGGCCGAGGCCCTGCTGCTCCACTCGCCGCGTTCGGATGTGCCGCCGCCGGGCGGCGCCGATACCGTGCCGCTCAGCAAGATGAAGCTGCTCTCGCCCGCCGACTGGAACGCCTTCGAGAAGGACCGTCCTGCCTTCGCCAAGGAATGGAACCGCATCGTCGGCACTGGGCGCTAGGCATTGGCTGACGGCCTGATGGGCGTTCTGCGCCCACGCATAAACGGGCAGGCCCTGACGACGCTCGCGGTCCTTGGGATCGTGGGCTTCCTGGTCCTGCTCCCGATGATCTTCCTGGTCGAGGAGTCGCTGAACGTCGGCGACCCCATGGCGTTTCCGCCGGTCGAGTTCGGCATCGCCAACTACATCGCGATCTTCGAGGAAGACTTCAAGACTGTCTGGAACACGCTGATCATCGCGGTGATGGCCACCGTGATGGCCATCCTGATCGGCTTCACGCTGGCCTGGATCCTGACGCGCACCAACGTGCCGGGACGCGAGAAGCTCGAGCGGCTGATGGAGCTGCCGTACTACATGACGCCGCTGGTGGGCGCGCTCGCCTGGGCGGTGATCGCCGGGCCCAAGAGCGGCTTCATCAACCAGATGTGGAAGGCGGTCGGCGGCACCAACGACATCGCCGACATCTACACCCACTTCGGCATCGCCTGGGTGATGGCGCTGTTCGAGGGCACTGTCGCCTTCGTCATGATCTCGGCGTCGATGAAGTCGATGGATCCCGCGCTCGAGGAATCGGCGCGCGTCATGGGGGCCTCCAAGCTCCGCACCATGCTGACCGTGACCTTGCCGCTGGTCATGCCGGGCGTGATGGGCGCGTCGCTGTTCGTCTTCGCCGAGATGCTGGGCTCGTTTGCCGCCGCGCTGGTGCTGGGCATTCCCGGCCGCATCTATGTCATCACCACGGCCATCTGGGACTCCACGCTGGCCTACCCGCCGGACTACGGGCGCGCCTCGGCCATGGGCCTGTCGCTGTTCATCGTCATGTTCGCCATGCTGACCTTGTATCGGCGCATGATCCGGCGCGGCACCTTCACGACCATCAGCGGCAAGGCATTCCGGCCGCGTCCGATGGATATGGGCCGCATGGCCTGGGTGCTGTTCAGCGTCTGCGCCCTCTATGTGGCGCTGGCGGTGGTCTTCCCGATCGCGGCGCTGCTCATGACCTCGCTGCAACGTTTCGCCACCGTGATCCTGAGCCAGGCGCAGTGGACTTTCGCCAACTACGAGGTGGCGCTGTCGCTCGGCCCGGTGCGCACGGCGCTGTTCAACAGCATCATGCTGGGCCTGGGCGTCGCCACGGTGGGCGTGGTGATCATGTCGCTGCTGGTCTGGATCATCTACCGCTCGCAACTGAGAGGCCGCGGCGCCATCGAGTATCTCGTCATGTTCCCGCAGGCCGTGCCGCGCCTGGTGTTTGGCCTCGCACTCCTGTGGGCCTGGCTCAACATCCCGATCGGCATCTACGGCACCCTGTGGCTGCTGGCGTTGGCCTATTTCACCGTCATGCTGCCGCTCGGCGTGCGGACGCTGGCGGGCGTCGTGCTGCAGATCGACAAGAGCCTGGAGGAATGCGCCCGCGTCTGCGGCGCTTCGTGGGGCTACCAGATGCGCACCGTCACCTTGCCGCTGCTCAAGCCCGGCATCCTGGCGGCGTGGCTGCTGATCTTCATGGCCTGCGTGCGCGAGCTCGGCGCCTCGGCCTTCCTGATGGGCCCCAACGCCAAGGTGATCGCGCCGTCGATCGTCAACGCCTTCGCTACCAGCGGCACCGAGCTCACCGCGGCGATGGCGCTGATCCAGACCTTCACCGTGATCGTGGCGCTGGTCATCCTGTTCCGTGTGGCCCGCGGCATGACCAAGGAGTTGCAGTGAGCGTGACGCGCATCGAAGTGAAGGACCTGATCGTGCGCTACGGCGACCAGGTGGCGGTGAACGGCGTGAGCTTCACGGTCGGCCGCGGCGAGCATCTGACGCTGCTCGGCCCCTCGGGCTGCGGCAAGACCACGACCTTGCGCGCCATTGCCGGCCTTGAGCAGCCGTCGGGCGGCAGCATCCGCATCGATGGCCAGACGATGTACGACTCGACCGAGCGCCGCAGTGTCCAGACCGAGCAGCGTGGCGTCTCGATGGTGTTCCAGTCCTATGCCATCTGGCCGCACATGAGCGTGTTCGACAACGTCGCCTACGGCCTTCGCGTCCGCAAGCAGAGCAAGGCCGACATCCAGACGAATGTCGAGCGCGCCCTCGACCTGGTGCAGATGCGCCATCTCGCCGACCGTGGTGCCTCCAAGCTCTCGGGTGGCCAGCAGCAGCGTGTGGCGCTGGCCCGTGCCATCGCCTTCTCGCCCACCGTCGTCCTGTTCGACGAGCCGCTCTCCAATCTCGACGCCAAGCTGCGCGCCGAGATGCGGGTCGAGCTGCGCGAGCTGCAGCGGCGGCTGGGCATCACCGCGGTCTACGTCACCCACGACCAGGAGGAGGCACTCGCCATCTCCGACCGCGTCATCGTCATGAACGTGGGCGTGATCGAGCAGATCGGCACGCCGGAGGAGATTTATAACAGGCCGCGCAGCCGCTTCGTCGCCGATTTCGTGGGCTCCGCGAACCTGATCAAGGGCAAGTGGACGGGCGACGACCTGTTCCTGGCCGAAGGTGGCGTCACCCTGAAGGTGGTGGCATCGCACAAGCCGCACGGCCGGGAGACCGAAGTGGCCGTGCGCACCGCCTATATCGAGCTCGAGCCGCGCGACGGTGACAACCAGGTTCCGGGCAAGGTGCGCCAACGCCTGTTCCACGGCGACTTCGTCCAGTATGTCATCGACAGCGCCATCGGCCCGCTGATCGTGCGCCGGCCGCCGATCAATCTCCTGGAGGAGGGGGCGCCGGTGACGGTGTCCTTCTCGCCCGAGCACTGCGTGCTGCTGGAAGCCTAGAAATCATCTGGCAACGTCGGGCGTATCCCAATAGATGAGGTCCCCTCGAAGGGAATGGGGATGATTGCCTGCGGACTGGATTTCGGAACGTCGAACTCGGCGATCGGCGTCGTTCGCGACCGGGCGGCCGCACTGGCGCCCCTCGAAGCGGACAACACGCTGATCCCGAGCGCGGTGTTCTTCGACTACGAGACCCGGGGCCGAGTGCTATTCGGCAACGAGGCCATCTCGGCCTATGTCGGGCAGACCGAGGGCCGTCTGATGCGCGCCCTGAAATCGATCCTGGGCTCGCCCTTGATCAACGAGGAGACAGTCCTCGGAGGCCGCAAGGTGCCTCTCCGGGAGGTCGTGGAAATCTTCGTGCGGCATCTGAAGCAGAAGGCCGAGGCCTTCGCAGGGCATGAGATCACGTCCGTCGTCCACGGCCGGCCGGTGCGGTTCGTCGATGACGACGACCGGGCCGATGCGCGGGCGCAGGCGGTGCTGGAAGCCATTGCCAGACGCGCGGGCTTTCGCGACGTCGTGTTCGTGTACGAGCCCATCGCGGCGGCCCACCAATACGAACAGACGGTACAGAAGGAGGAGCTGGTGCTCATCGCCGACATCGGCGGCGGCACGAGCGACTTTTCCGTCGTCCGCGTCGGCCCGCAGCACCGCGGGCGTGCCGACCGCAGCAAGGATGTCCTGGCGAACGCGGGCGTGCGCGTGGGCGGCACCGACTTTGACGCAGCACTCAATCTCGCCGCGGTGATGCCGCATCTGGGTCTCGGCACTGAGCTCATCGAAAAGAACCTGCCGATGCCGAACGCGCTCTATCACGAACTCGCCACCTGGCCGACGATCAACTTCGCCTATACCTACAGGAACGAGCGCGCGCTGACCGAGCTGGTCTCGCTGGCTTGCGAGCCCGAGAAGGTGGAACGCCTGCTGAAGGTCGTGCGCCAACGGCTCGGCCATCGCCTGGCGTTTGCCGTGGAGGATGCCAAGATCGCACTCAGCGCCGAGAAGCGGGCGACTGTGCCTCTGGCCTTTCTCGAGGCGAACCTTGCGATCACGGCGACGCGCGCCGATTTCGACCGCGCCATCGAGGCCAGGATGGACCGGCTGCACAAGACGGCGGGCGACTGCATCGCGGCGGCGGGTCTCAAATCTGCCGCCATCGATACGATCTTCCTCACCGGCGGGTCGAGCCGCGTGCCTTCCGTGCGCGCCGCGATCGGGCGGGCGGCGCCATCTGCGCGTCTGGCTGGCGGCTCGGATCTCCTGTCGGTCGCGCTGGGACTGACGCAGATGGCGGGGAATCAGTAGGGCGCGGTGCCCGCCACGATGACCCGGTGCATCAGGCGGCGTTCGCCGTCGGGATAGTCGGCGTTGGCCTTGTGCATGGTGCAGCGGTTGTCCCAGATCACGATGTCGCCCTGTCGCCAGGTGTGGCGGTACTCGTACCTGGGCTGGGTCGCATGGGCGATCAACTCGTCGAGCAGCCGGTCGCTCTCGGCGCGGTCGAGCCCCACGATCTGCTCCATGCGATTGGGATTGAGATAGAGCGACTTGCGGCCGGTCTCGGGATGGGTGCGCACCAGCGGATGCGTCGCCTCCGGCATGGCCGCCATCTCGACCGCTGGCCGCGTAGAAATGCGGCTGAGCTTGCGGCTCGAACTGTACTTGTGGATCACTTTTAGCCCGTCAATGCGTGCCTTCATCTCGGATGAAAGGTCGGCGTAGGCGGCATACATATTGGTGAACTGCGTGTCGCCGCCGACCGACGGCACGACCACGCCGTAGAGCATCGTGAGCGAGCAGGGCTCGCGCATGAAACTATCGTCGGTGTGCCAGTTCTCGCCGTTGACCAGCCGCTTGCCATCGCCCAGCACGTCGCGGTCCTCGCTCGAGATGATGTTGACCTCGGCGCACTCGGGCGTCTGCGCCAGCTGCTTGCGCAGCACCGGCACGCCGAACTGTGCCATGGCATCGCGGAACGGTACCGGCGCCAGCGTCTGGCTGCGTATGCAGAGCACGAGATTGTCGTGCAGGACGCGCGTCAGCGCCGCCTGGGTGGGGCCGTCCGGCAGGCGGTTGAGATCGATGCCGTCCACCGCTGCGGCCATGTGCGGGCCGAGCTTTTCGGTCTGGAAATGCATGGCGTTACTCCCGGCAACCGAGATAACGTGCGCGTCGATCCAAGCAATCGCAAGAGGGAACACCCCAATGAAGATCGCCCATTCCGCAGCCAGTCCCTACGTGCGCAAGGTCATGGCCTGCGCCATCGCCCGTGGCCTCAACGACAAGATCGAGCGCATGAAAATCGGCACGACCGATCCGGCGCTGCTGGTCTTCAATCCGCTGTCGAAGGTGCCAACGCTGATCACCGACGACGGCATGTCGCTCTACGACAGCCCGGTGATCTGCCAGTATCTCGACAGCGTCGGCACCGCGCCGAAGCTCTATCCTGCCCCGGGCCCGGCGCTGTGGACCGCGCTCCGCCAGGAGGCGCTGGCCGACGGCATCCTCGATGCCACCCAGCCGCGCCGCCGCGAGATCGCCCTGCCGCAGGACGAGGGACGCAAGGCCTACATCGCGCTCCAGCAGGGCAAGGTCTCGCGCGCGCTCGATGCTCTGGAGAAGGAGGCGGGCTCGCTCGGCATGCTGACCACCATCGGCGAGATCGCGATCGGCTGCGCCATCGGCTACCTGGAGTTCCGCTATGCCAATGAGCCGTGGAAGCCCGGCCATCCCAAGCTGGAAGCCTGGTACGACAAGGTGCTGAAGCTGCCGCCGCTCGCCCAGACCATGCCGGTCGGGTGATCAACATCGGCTGATAAACGTGGGGTGAATCGATGCCGGCACGGACGGGCGAACAGTTCCTGAAGGGCCTGCGCGGACCCCGCGCGGTCTGGGTCGACGGCGAGCGGGTGACCGACGTCGTCGATCATCCGAAGCTCCGGGGCGCCGCCCACGCGCTGGCCGAGGTCTACGACCTCCAGCATGCGCACGCGGCGACCTGCCTGATCCCCGATCCCGAGACCGGCGAGCCGATCGGCACGAGCCACATGATCCCGCGCTCGCGCGACGACCTCATGCGGCGCCACAAGGCGCTGCGCCAGGTCGCCGAATACTCGGTCGGGCTGATGGGCCGCACGCCCGACTATATGAACGTCACCTACGCGGGCTTCGCCGGCCGGCCCGACGAATGGGGCGCCAACGGCAACGAGGCGGGCGCCGAGCGGCTGGTCGCCTACCAGAAGTTCCTCCGCCGGGGCGATATCTCGCTCACCCACACCATCGTGCAGCCGACCGTCGACAAGGCGATGGGCGACGCGCCGCGCGCCGACAATGTCCACGCGCTGCGCAAGGTCGCCGACACCGAGCACGGCATCGTGGTGCGCGGCGCCCGCGTGCTCGCCACCCTGGCGCCCTTCGCCGACGAGATCGCCGTCTATCCGGCGTTGCCGCTGCCCGAGGGGGCCGATGCCTATGCCTTGTCCTTCTGCGTGCCGATGAGCGCGCCGGGGCTGAAATTCCTCTGCCGTGACAGCCTGTCGACGCCGGACAACCGCTTCGATCATCCGCTGTCGGGCCGCTTCGACGAACAGGACGCCTTCGTCATCTTCGACGATGTCGAGGTCCCGCGGGACCGCATCTTCATCGACGCCAACCGTGCCGCCTACAACACGGTGATGACCACGAGCTGGCCGGCCAACATCCAGCAGCAGACCGCGATCCGGGCTTGTACCAAGCTCGACTTCGCCTGGGGGCTGGCGCTGCGCATGGCTAGCGCGATCAACGCGGCCGATCCCGAGACCATGCGCATTGTGGGTGAGATCTGGGCCTATGCCGAGTTTGCGCGCTCTGCCGTGGCCACGGCCGAAGCCGAGGCCCGCGAATGGCCAGGCGGCATGTGGACGCCGGCGGTGGCGCCGCTGCATGCGCTGCGCGCGATCCTGCCGATCTGGATGCCGCGGGTGAACGAGATCCTGCGCCTGATCGGCTCGCACAATCTTCTGGCCGCGCC